>DATKWX010000021.1:0-4484 GCA_035529355.1 Bathyarchaeia archaeon | reverse complement strand
TCATCTACCAGTTTGTTGGCGGCAATTTTATTAGGCAGAAAAGCTAAAATCTGGCGGCGGGCATGCAAACTGCCTTCTTTGGCCTTGGTAATCAACTTGGCCACCAATCTTTTGATGGCTTTAGCCTTAGCTTCGGTAGTCTTAATCTGTTCATGAATGATTAAAGCCTCAATCAGGTTCTTAAATAGGGCTCTTCTTTTGCCGCTGTTGCGATTAAGCTTTTTACCCTGCTTTTTGTGTCTCATTTCTTAATTCCACTCCTTTTTCTGCCAGTTTTTCCATAATGGTATCAATTGATTTTTTGCCCAAATTTTTAACTTTGGCAATATCTTGATGTTTGGCTTTTAGCAAATCTTTCACTGTTTCATAACCGCCCCGGTGTAAGGCATTGGCAATGCGCGTAGGTAAATCTAATTCCTCCACTGTCAGTTTCAAAACCTCACTGTCTTCTCTTGTTTCTTCCTTTTTTTTCTCTTTCTCAAAGACCGGTTCGTAGATTTGTCTAAAAAAGGCAGTTAAAATTCTCGCTCCCTCTTCCAAAGCATCTTTAGGTTTAACCGTGCCATCGGTCCAGATTTCCAATATTACTCTGTCAAAATCTGTCCAGCGACCAACACGAGTCGCTTCTAGTCGATAATTAACCTTAACAATTGGACTAAAGGTAGCATCAATCGGAATAACGCCGACTATGGCTGATTTCCGATCCTCAGCCGGGGAATAACCGCAGCCTAAATTAATCCAGAGCTTACACTTCAGCTTGCTTTTTTTGTCAGCTAAGGTAGCTAGTTTCAGCTCTTTATTAATTATCTCTGTTCCAGCCGGTGTCTTAATATCACCGGCCTTAATTTCGCCAGGCCCGGTTACTTGTAAGCTCGCTTTTATCTCTTTTTCTTCCTTGGTTTTAATCCTTACCTGTTTTAGGTTTAAAATAAGCTCAACTATGTCTTCTTTAACCCCTGGCAGAGTAGAAAACTGATGTCTAACCCCATCAATCTGAATTTGAGTAATAGCCGCACCCCTAAGGGTACTCAAAAGGCAACGCCTCAAAGCATTGGCCACAGTATAACCATAACCCTGCTGTAAAGGCTCTAAAACAAAACGGCCATAATTGGTCTTTTTTTCAATTAGTTTAGTTTTAAAAGTTGGTTGCATTACCGTAATCATAATAATATCTCCTTTCAAAATATTTTATCGAGAATAGAATTCAACAATAAGTTGTTCGTTAATATTTAAGTCCATTTCTTCTCTTTTTGGTAGGCGTTCGACTTTTAAAACAGCGGCTTTTTTTGTAAGCCAGTTTATTACCGGCTGTTTGGCGGCCAAAGCTTTTTTAACTTGCGCTAAGTTTAATCCCTTGGTAGATAAACTGATTATTTGACCAGGTTTCACCATAAAAGAGGGAATGTTAACTTTTTTTCCGTCAACCAAGCAAAAACCATGATTGATGAGTTGACGGCTAACCGAGCGAGAAAAAACCAGGCCTCCCCTAAACAAAACATTGTCTAATCTTAGTTCTAAAAACCTAAGTAATTGCAAACCCGTTCCTTTTTTGGTTTTAGCCGCTTTAGTCAGATAGTTTTTGAACTGGGCTTCCAAAATGCCGTAGGTTCTTTTGGCTTTTTGTTTCTCCCGGAGCTGAAACCCATATTCAGAAACCCTGCCTCTTCTTTTTTGGCCGTGTTGACCAGGAGGAACAGCGCCTTTTTTTTCAAGCGGGCATTTAGGAGAAAAACAACGTTCTCCCTTTAAAAAAAGCTTAACTCCTTCTTTTCTGCATAATCGGCATTTGGCATCTTTGTATCTAGCCACGTTTCCTCGCTTTCGCTCGGTCAAATTTAAAATAAATTTTATTTTGCATTTTTCGTTTTAATTTTCAAATTTATCTTAGACTCTCCTTCTTTTCTTGGGCCGGCAACCATTATGAGGAATGGGAGTAACATCGGCAATCATGGAAATCCTGATCCCGCTTCCCCTTAACACTCTTAAAGCTGCCTCCCTACCAGGACCAGGTCCTTTGATAAAACACTGAGCCTGATTTAGACCCAGAAGTTTGGCTTTTTTTAAAACATTCTCCACGGCCGTGGTGGCCGCATAGGGGGTAGATTTTCTTGAACCTTTAAAACCAACACTTCCTGTTGAACCGGAACAAACGCTATTGCCGTTTTCGTCGGTAACCGTAATAATAGTATTGTTGAAACTGGCGGTAATATAAATTCGTCCTTTACTAATTCTTTTAGGTTGAACCATAAATTATCCTTTTACTCTTTGACACTTTCCTTACCTTTGGCTTTTCTGGCCGTTTCTAATTTCTGGGCTAGCGCTTTTTTTAAAGCACCAACGGTTATTCTTTTGCCTCTTTTGGTCCGGGCGTTGGAACGAGTCCTCTGACCACGACTAGGCAGATTAGCTAAGTGTCTTAAACCCCGATAAGCGTTGATTTGTATTAACCTTTTAATATTTTCTGAAACAATTTTTCTTAAACCACCTTCTAAAGGGAAAGCATCGATTACTTTTTGCAACCTGGATAACTCTTGGCTAGTCAGGTCCTTGGTCCTTTTTTCCGGGTCAATCTGAGCCTGACTTAGAGTTAAAAAGGCATTTTTCCTACCTATGCCATAAAGATAGGTAAGGCTGATTTTTATTTTTTTCTCGTCTGGAATATTAACACCGGATATGCGAACCACTTATCCCTCCTTATCCTTGCCTTTGCTTGTGGCGTTTATTTTCACAAATTATATAAACGCGGCCACGGCGTCTTACTACCTTGCATTTTTTGCATCGTTTTTTTACCGAAGCTTTTACTTTCATTTTGTCCTATATGTGATTCTCCCTCTTTTTTCATCGTAAGGGGTGGTTTCCACCTTAACGTCATCCCCCGGAAGAACACGGATTCGATATATCCTCATTTTGCCTGACAAAGTACAAAGTAATAAACGCCCATCTTCAAGCTTGACCCGAAACATAGTATTGGGTAAGGCTTCAACTACCTTACCATCAACTGTATCTCCTTTTGGTTTAGACATCTTTAACTAAAGCGATTTTAACAAAAATTTCTTCTGTTAACAACCTGCCAAAAAAATTATTTAGGCGGAAAGGGCAATTTTGTCAAAATTAAACAACCATCCCTTTTTAAAGCGATGGTTTGTTCAAATACCGCCGCTATTTTACCATCTTTGGTTCTAACTGTCCATTTGTCCTTTTGATCAGTCATAAGATCCGGGTTCCCTTGAACATAGATTACCTCTATGGCTAAGGTCATTCCCGACTGAAGTAGCGGTGTCTCGCTCACGGGCTTAACCAAAAGACAAGGTATTGACGGCGGTTCGTGAAGTTTAAGACCAACACCATGACCGGTTAGATTACGGCTGCAATTGTAACCTGCCCCTTCAATAATCTGCTGGATTTTTTGAGAAATATGGCCAACGCGGTTACCCGGCTTGGCCTGTTTAATAGCCTCCCCTAATGCTCTTTCCCCCGTTAATAAAAAATTTTCTACCTCATCGTATTTTTTATCCATAGGTTTGCAACTCTTATTTTGTATCTGCACTGTTGCACTCATATCCGTATTAAAACCTTGATAAAAAAGACCTATGTCAATATTTAAAACATCACCACTTTTTAGAATATAGTCTTTGGGCACACCATGAACAATTCCATCATTGACATTAAGACAGGTAGCCCAATGATAGTTGGGGACACGAGCAAAAGCAGGCTGACCGCCGGCTAGTTTAATCAATTGAATTGCTTTTTCTTCGATCTTAAGGAGATTTACACCCGCTTTAGCCAAATAAAATAATTGGGTCAGGATGGAGGAAAGTTTTTGTCCCCCTTGTTTCATGATTTGAATTTGCCGGGAAGTCTTTAGGGAAATATCCATATTATTCCACCAGGGTTCTTTCTTTTAGTTTGGCTAAAACCGCTTTTACCGTAGCAGAAACAGTAATATTAGTAGTGTCCAAAACCCAAGCATCAGAAGCTTTTATCAAAGGGCTTTCTTTACGGTTAATATCTTCTTTGTCTCTTTGTTTTGTTTCTTTTAAAACCTCAGCAAAAGCACGAGGTTTGCCGATTTCTTTTAACTGCCGCCAGCGCCTTTTGGCTCTCATTTCTAAAGAAGCAGTCAGGTAGACTTTAAGATCAGCTTTCGGCAAAACTTTAGTGCCGATATCCCTGCCTTCCATTACCACCGAGCGGTGCTGGCTAAGACCTTGTTGAATTTTGACCAGATAATCCCTTACTTCTTTTAATTTAGAAGTTTGGGCTACGGCCAGGGTAGTTTCCGGTGTAAAAAGCTTACTGGTGATATTCTGGTTGTTCAAGTAAACATCGGTATAGCGCTCGGGTTTGCTTGCAGGCTTAAGTTCAATTTTACTTTTCCTAAGCAGCGCCATTATTGGTCTTACTTCATTAAGACCAATGTTATTTGCCAAAGCCAAAAAGGCCACGGTCCGATACATGGCGCCGGTATAAATATAAACTAAACC
>DATKWX010000020.1:0-5997 GCA_035529355.1 Bathyarchaeia archaeon | reverse complement strand
CTCTTTGGTAATATGACCAACCAAAAATATGGAAATAGCGGTTTTTTTGGCCAGAAATTGAAGCATCTGGCTGCTTTGCCTCACTTGACCTACTGAACCGGCTGAACCGCTCAGTTGCTCGGTCCATAAGGTTTGAATGCTGTCAATAATAATTAGATTGTAAATTTTTTCACTGCTAGAAATAGTGGTTAAGATATTTTCCAGGTTTGTTTCCGCAAGGAAGTGAAAACTATCTCCAAATCTTTTCACTGGCGGAGAAAAACGGTCAATTCTTAGTTTGATCTGCTCAGGCGACTCCTCACCGCAGACGTATAATACAGCGCCTTGCGAATAGCGTCTAGCGTCTAGTTTTGAAGTACTAGTTTTTTCTTTTTGGATTAATTGAATCGCTAATTGGGTCAAAAGCGTACTTTTGCCGATTCCCGGTTCGCCGGCTACCAAAACAATGCTTCCCGGCACAATACCGCCACCCAAAACCCGGTCAAGCTCAGTTATCCCGGTTTTGAACCGGGTAAACATTTTGGCTTTAATTTCCGAAAGTTTTTTGGGCTTTATGGCATTACCAATCTGAACCTTAAACCTTGAAGTTTGAACCGAAGAAGAAATGGTTGTTTCTACGAGGCTATTCCACTGGCCGCACTGACTGCACTTTCCTTGCCACTTGGGAAATTCATAACCACAATTCTGACAAACAAATCTAGTAATTTGTTTATTAACCATCTAAAACCTACCTACCCCGTATACGACGCTTCTGCTCCGGCCAGCTGGCGGATTGCAGAAAGGAGTTGTACGGGGCCCATTTTGGCGACTCATAACCGCATTCTTGACAAACAAAATGACTTAGCTGTTTTGCCATTTAAGCTTTATTTTAACATAAGTGGAAATTGTCATCCTAACTGACACCCACGTCATTCCCGATCCGCCAACTGGCAGATCAGCATGACGGTTTGGGGAGAGGATGCTGAAATGGAACCCCAGTACCGACCTACCTTGGCAGGTCTGGTACTAGGGTAAAACCTGTCCTGATGAATATCAGGATTCAGCATGACGATTATGTCTTACTTGAAGGAAATTAATATTTTTTTCGCGAAGCTGTAAAAATTCAGCTGGGCTTAAAAACCCGCCACAATTGCTATAATATTATCCTCTCCTCCTTTTTGATTCGCTTCGTCTACCAATTTTTTGGCCGCGCTACCACAAGTTTTCGCTTCCATAATCTTTTTTATGCGGCCGTCTTCAACCATTTTAGTTAAACCGTCAGAACATAACAAAAGCCGGTCACCTGCTAAAAGAGGCTGCACAAAAACATCTGCTTTTACTCCTCGTTGTCCTATACTCCGGTAAATTACATTGGCTTGAGGATGGTTTTTTGCTTGTTCTGGAGTTATTCTTCCTACGTCTATAAGCCTCTGAACCAAACTGTGATCTTTGGTAATTTGAGCTAATGCTTTTCCTCGACTTAAATAGACCCTAGAGTCGCCTACATTAGCAATAAGGGCAGCGTTCTCCGCTACCAAAGCTACGGTTAAGGTGGTACCGCCATCAATCCCTTCGCTTTGACAAAACTGGCATACAGCCTCGTTAGCTTCTTTTACTGCTCCTTCCAATTGTTCTACTAACACCTGCTGTCTGTGCAGAAAGGGAGCGTTATTTCTGTCCCGCAATAAAGCCTGCACCTCTGTTTCTTCTCTTCCTTCTTGCCTTAATCTACTTTTCAAACGCCCTATAAAGGCTTTTTGTTGTTGAGTATTTAAACTTGCCAGATATGTTTCTACACCGCCGGTTTTTATAAAGCTTCCCAAATTTCTCACGACTGCCAAAGAAGCAATTAAAGAGGCTTGGTCGCCTTCTTGATGGCCACCCATGCCGTCAGCTACAAGATACAAGCCCAAACCTGATTTTTGGATGGTTTCCATATACTCTTGTATTTCTGTTTCCAAAGACAAGTCAATTGGTGCCGCCCTATTTTCCCTATCCACTACCAAACCAAGATCCTGATTATAGGCTCTTTTTTTACCACTGCTTATGGCTGCTCCGCAGTTAGCAGTATCCACAAAACTGCCTTCCTTGCGAGAAGTTAATTCGTTTGTATCAGGTTTAAGAAGCACTTCTTTTAAACGACCAATTCCTTTTAGATTAAATTTCAAAATCAGGATGTTTCCTGTTTCATCAACCACCGGCATGTAATAATACCAAATCTTTTCTTGAGAAGGTAAGGCTGAATCTTCTTCTGAAACAACCCATTTTCCACCAGCTACTTTAGCTTCGCCACTTAGGACCGCTTGCAAATTTTCTATGGGAATCCTTGCTGGTCCGAACTGACAATATTTCGCCGAGGGACTGTTTCTAATTGCTTCTGCTACACCTTCTGCTCCTCCCTCCCAAAGATATATTGTTTTTCCGGTAGCTTCCGGACTGTTAGAAAAATCCATTGGCAAGTTTACGATCGCCTCTGTTTGTCTACCTAACACATCTGATCTTGCCACTATTTGAGGCAATAATTCATTCCCCCGCAATAATCGCGTTCCCTGAACACCAACGACTCCTGACTCAGGTAAAACAACGCCATCCGGTCTTCCTGTAAAAGAACGCCTCAAAAAGTCTCTTACTCTTTTTGTTAACGGACTTGTTGATTCAATAAAAGTGCCGTTAGTGGATTCAAGGTCTTCAAGATACCATTTCCCCCTTCTCCAAATAACTCGGCAGTGCTGTTCAGAAATAAAGCTATCATCAAGCGGTATTTCTGGTTTGAAAGAAGATATAACTGCGTTAGGAACGTTAACGCGTTTTTCTCCCATTTGCCCTGTACTAAATCTTAAAGAATCAACCTTTGTTCCTTGAGGAATTCTGCCTAACACAAAAGAGGCGCCTTCTTGATTTTTTAAATATGTCAAATCCAAGGCTGCAGATAAAAAACCTCTGTTTTCTCCTAAAAGCTCCCGGCAAACCAGATAAGTTTTTCCATTTATCTCACTAATTCTAAAAGTCTGCTCTGCCTCTTTTCCTCTACTCAATTTAAAAAAACTTTTGTTCTGTAAAGTATATTCTTGCCCTGGGTTAAGTCTGCTATTTAATTTGGAAGGGTCAAATTTTTCTATTTCTGCAGCTTCAGTCTCGTATTTACGTTGAAGTTGCACTTCAGGTGTATCTGCATCTCCCATCTTGTCTCCAGTGAATGTTTAGTAATTTAATGAAATAAACTGCTAATTTTTTTACAGCAATACCATTTTAGCACAAAAAAATTTTTACAAAGAGATAAAATTTCTTTAATATAAAAAGGATTCTGAAATAAAACCTGTCCTGATAAATATCAGGGTTCAGCCTGCCTGCAGGCAGGCATGACGGTTTGGAGAAATAATTAGATTATTAAGAAGCACGAAAAAAATTTACAAAAAAATTACGGGGAAATGGAGTTTTAAGAAGTTAGGAAGTAAAAATCATAAAGCAACGAAAGCCGGGTCCAAATAATTAGCATCTACCACTTCTCCCTCGACATCTCTACGCTCAAGCAGTACCTGTGTACCCTTTTCAGCGAAAAGCCCTCTAAAATAAAGACCTAATCCAGCTGCAAATGTAGCCGTTTGTTCGATGGTTCCTCCGGGTGGTGTTGCTTCTTCTAAAAGATGAAGAGTATCTTTATCTACCTCAATTGTTTGTGTCATTTTCTTGTCCTTTAAAATTAAATTTTATTTTTATTTATTATAAGCTATTATACTCGCAAAATAAAAAATGTCAAATTTTGCAAGCTGAAGAGGATTTTTGCGCTCCTCTTATAAAACGAATCCTACCTGCTCTCGTTCTTGTGCTAGCTCTAGTTGCTCTATATCTACTGTAGGTTCTCCTACCTCTTTTGCTATGATTGCCCTACAAACCGCGTCTGCTAAAACTTCTACTGTCACTCCCTCCCGAACTATTCCCGCCCGCACATCCCTCTCTTCATCATGCTGTAACGCAATAATCGTAGCAACAAACTTACCAAACTCAACTATTGGATTAACTGGTGTTTCAGTTACTTTTGCCATATTTCTCCTCGATTTGAAAACTATTAATAACTTTTGCTATAAGCTATTATAGCACCCAATATCAGCCTGTCAAATTCCGAAAGCCAAACCTCATTCCTCATTTACTGACCGCAGATATTCTTCCATTTCCTGTTCCACTTTTTCCCAATCGCCTTTTTCCTCGCGAATGGCTTTAAAAATAAGGCGAAAATCTATTAATATTGTTTCGTCAGTAACAATCATTTTCTGGTCTGCCATAATTTCTCCTTTAAAAATCTCTAGTAAAGTTCTTAGTTTTTATTTTTTAACTTTTTATTTTTACGCTTTAAGTTTACTTGTACCCGACTGGTTTTTCCTTAAGCACCAAACCAAGACTCATCCGTCTTTTAGCCGTGTCAACCGTTTCCACGTAAATATCAATTTTATCTCCGGCTTTAATATTATATTCTGCCGGAATCTTTGAGATATGGATTAAGCCTTCTACTCCCGGTTCCAGTTCTACAAAAGCGCCGAAAGCCACCAACCGGCTTACTTTGGCTTTCACCTTTTTTTCCGGTTTGTATTTTTTGGCAATTTCCTGCCATGGGTCTTCGGTTAACTGTTTGAGCGAAAGATTAAGCCTGCCGCTGACCTTATCAATTTCCAGGACCTTGACTTTAATCTTTTGGCCGACTTTAAACAGCCTGTTTAAATCCTCCACTCTTTCCCAGGAAATCTCGCTGATATGAACCAGTCCTTCCAAAAACAGGTCTTTGTCTTCAATTTGCACAAAGATACCGAAAGGCATAATACCCGAAACCTTGCCGGAAAGCTCTTGACCGATTTTGACCTTTTTTAAAGCTTCCTGTTTAGCAGCCAAAGCCTCAGCCTCGCTTATCTGTTTTTCCGAGAAAATAAGGCGGTTCTTCTCCCGATCCACCTCAATTACCTTGGCTTTAAAAAGCTTGTTTTGCAGTTCTTCTGGCTTACCTAAGTATTTGCGGCCAAGCTGGCTTGCCGGAACAAAACCTCTGACTCCCAAAACCCGAACAATCAGACCGCCTCTGTTGACCTCCAGACCGCGGACTTCAACCGCTTCACCGGTTTTCAAATACTGCTCGAAATGATTCCATTTATAATCCGAAGCCGCCTGTTTTAAAGATAAAAGAATCTGGCCTTTATCGTTTTCCGGTGACAGAACGATAACAGAAATCTTTTCACCTACCTTTAACTGGTCAATGAAGTCTTGGGCTGCCTCAAAAGATTTTCCAATTACCATACCTTCTGTCTTGGCGCCAATATCAACTAAAACTGCTCTTTTGGAAACATCGGTAATCGTTCCCTCCAGTTGCGTTCCTTTTTTGAGTCCATGAGGTTGGTAACCAGTTGCTTTAAACAACTCTTCCATAGTCTGAGGTTCTTTGGTTGAAAGTAACTTTAAACTGGCTGCTGGAGCTTTTTTTGAAGTTCTAAGATTAGTTTTCTTCCTTAACGATCTTTTGTCAGTAGTTGTTTTTTTTGCCGGTTTAGTTTGCTTTTTTTTGCTTTTAACTTTTCGCTTTGCGTTTTTCGTTTTTTCCATTCATTTATTACCCCGCTTTCTTTTGAATATGACGTATTATAGCGCGTCTTTAAAAATTATACAATAAAAATCCCGGCCGTGAGGTATTTTCGCGCTCCGTTGCCGGATGACTATCGTCCCCGCTGAGGTGTTTAACTTTCCTGTTCGAAATGGGAAGGAGTGGTACCACCTCGCTCAAACGACCGGGAATTATATTATAAATTATTAATTGCTAATTGTTAATAGTTAATTTTTTTTCTAGCTGAAACAAAAATTCCTTGCCCTGTACTACTCTGCCTGCAAAACGGCCTCCGGCCTGTTATTGCATGCACGTCGAGTACAGGACTGCGTCGCTCGCCTCGCCGAATCGGCGGGGCTCACTCCTTGAAAAGTGAATAGAATATTTTCGTTGATCTTTTAAGCTTTTTTCGGTTAATTAGTACTGGTTAGCTAAAC
>DATKWX010000019.1:0-4683 GCA_035529355.1 Bathyarchaeia archaeon | reverse complement strand
TTTTATGATAAGCATCAGCTATTTCCAATTCATGAGTTTTAGCGAAATTTACGGCATTCTCAAGATAACTCTGGATTTTTGTGGCGTGTTGCCAAGCAAAGTCCTGGTCCCAATTGACTCCTTTGGGGCCTTGGCCGAACTTTTCTTTATTAGGAGCTATTTCTGCAAGAATAATAATTTTGGCCTTAGTATTATTCTTTATTTTATCAATAATCTTTACCAAACTAGCCCAATGCCGGTAGAGTTCGTCTTCGGGCTCGGAAAAAGGGTTGTAGCTAAAGGAGCCGAGAACGACAATGTCAGGATTAAGGTCAATTAAAGAGGAATAACGTCGGTCTTGATAATTGTATTCTTGTTCAACTCTTTCAAAGGCCTGTTCAACATTCTGGGCACCGATGCCAAAATTGTAGAGCTTAATTGTTGCTTGGGGATAATATTTTTTTAAACTGCTTTTAAAACTTGTTAGTTCTGTTCCCATGACATCAACCATTGAGTCACCGAAAATTGCGCAGGTTATTTTGCCTTGATAAGAAGAAGTAGAAAATGTTTCTATATTTTTCAACTCTTTAACCGGAGTCGGACTAACTGGAACAGGACTGCTATTTATTAACTGACCAAAGTAAGAGGTAGCCGGTTTTGGTGTTTTGATAATTTCTTTCTCCTCTTCATTTGCACCCAAAACTTTTTCTTGAGCAGAGCAAGGGCAGGGTGAACTTACTACCGAGTCGTCAGCTACAGAAGATGTAAGGGGAGAAAGAAGCGCCTGTTGCGGTGTTTTATTAGTCAGTGGGCTAATACCGACTCCGATTACCACGCCGACAAAAAATGCGAGTAATAATTCTCTAATTTTCATATTGTTTTAGGAATTTTTTCATTTTTTGCAAGGCCAAAGCCCGGTGGCTGACTTGGTTTTTTTCTGTTAAGGTTAGTTCGGCAAAACGTTTATTTAAGCCATTAACAACAAATATCGGGTCATAACCGAAACCATATTTGCCTTTCGGTTTGTGGGCGATCTTGCCTTGACAAACACCTTGGGTTATTTTAAGTTTACCATCTTTAGGATTGAAAAAGGCAACAAAAGAAATAAATTTTGCTTTTCTTTTGTTTGCGGGAAAACCTGCCATTTCTTTTAAAAGTTTTTGCAGTCTATTTTGATCAGAACCTTTGGCATAGCGTTTCGTTTTAATTCCCAGTTTTCCGGCTAAAGCAGGAACGACCAATCCCGAATCATCGGCCAAAGTCAAAAGCCCGCTTTTTTCAGCATAAAATTTTACTTTGATTATGGCATTTTCGGCAAAAGTCTTTCCCGTTTCTTCGGGTTCAGGAAAAGAGTGATTTAAATCTTTTAAAGTCAAAAATTTAAAATTCAGGCCTTTTAAAATTCCTTTAAATTCGTCAAGTTTTCCTTTTCTAGCGGTAGCAATTAAAATCTTTTTCATTTTTTTATGAGGTTTACCCCGTTTCTCCAAAAACCTGGGGAGTAAAAATATAGATTTGCGTTTCCGGGTTTTTGTAGGAATCCGGTTCAAGTCCGGCTTTATAAACGCAAAGATTACTTAAAAAAGTTTCAAGATCCCAGCCGGTTTCTTTGGCTACCTGAGGTAAAAAAGTTCCACCCCGGAACCCCTGCCTTATAATTACCCCGTGCTTTCCCAGGATAATTTTTCGCCAATCATTAATTTTTTTCAATGGAGAAAGAACAGAAATTTCAAGTTTGATGTCTTTTAATTCTTCATATTTTAAAGGAGGGAAACGGGGATCGTTTAAAGCCGCCTCAATCGCTTTCTTCTGCACCGCTTTGGAAAGCTGTTCTCTCGGTTCAAATTCTCCGAGACAGCCTCTTAGTTTCCCTTTTTTCATTAAAGTAACAAAGACACCTGACCTTTTTTTAAGTCCCTCGCTTTCCGTTTCAATCTCAGGAATTTTTTTATCCCTAAGATAACTTTCCAAGGTTTGTCTGGCTATTTCCAGGAGTTTTTGCCGGTCTTTTTTATTTAATGTTGCAGTATTTTTGCCTCCTGGTTTTATTTTCCGTATGGTTATTTTTCTTCCTGCAGTGTAAAAACCGATGCTGGCATAACCAACCACCCGGCTTTTATCACCGGTAATATCGCCGGAGTTAAGGTATTTAAAAAGCTTAATTTCATGAGCTTTAAGAATTTGGGCAACCAGCATTCCCAAAATTACCGCTTTACTAGCGCAAACACAAGTATCTACGCCCGGCTTAGCCGAATTCTCTCCAATTGTTTTTGCAAAAAGTTCAGGATTTCCGGTCAAAATCGCCTTAATTGTTTGTTGGTCAACCTTTAAAGCAGTTTCGTAATCGGGATAATGGGAAAGATCGGAACTGATTAGAAGCAGCGTTTGGTCATCAAAATTTAAAGCAATTACCTTAGCTAACTCCTCCAGGAACTTCAGGTTAGTGTAGCCAAGTAAAATGGGAACGATTTTAAAAGTTTTAAGAGTTTGTTGCAAAAAAGGCAGTTCTACTTCCAATGAGTGTTCGTTAAAATGAGAGTTTAAATCAGCCTTAATAAACTTTCCTTGATTAGCCAAACTGGCTGCCAAATTTCCATCGATTTCTGTCATCCCTAAGGGCGTTTTCCAGGCACCCCTGTTATACAGGGCCGCATGGGGAAAATAAGCTTGGTGGGAGCAGCCAACCATAATTACTTTTGTGAAGTTTTTACCTTCAATCTGCTTTACCCCCCAGGTTGCTACTTGACCGGAAAAATCATATCCGGCATGGGGTAAAATCAAAACCCTTAAAAACTTGTTTGTTTTCAATGGTTTGGCCTTCTTAAGATAGTTTTTGACTTGGTTAATTAAAATCTTCCTATCGCTGGGATAAAAAGATCCGGCGACTGCTGGTTTTCTTATCATTTTTCCTCCAATATTTGATAGTACTATTTTAGATACCTATTTTAAGGTAATTCAACCCCGAAGATTTTCTTCTTAAGAATTGCTATTTTCACTCATAGTCCACAAACCGATACTGGGCGGCTTCAGCCAGATGATGGGTTCTAATATTCTCCTCATCAGAAAGATCAGCAATAGTCCGGCTGACTTTAATCAGCCTAAAATAACCCCGGGCAGACAAATTCATTCTGGCCATTATCTGGTTTAAAAGTTTGCGGCAGCTTGCATCCAGGGGACAAAATCTTTTTACTTGCTTATTGCTCATCTCACTATTGGCCACAATCAGGGACTTAAATTTGCCAAATCTTTTAAGTTGTTTATTTCTTGCCAGCTGGACTCTTTTTTGAATCTGTTTACTTGATTCGTTTGATTTTTTTACTTTAGTTAACCGCTCGATTTTTACCTCCGGTACGCTGATATGCATGTCGATCCGGTCTAAAATTGGTCCGGAAACTCTTTTCCGGTAGCGCGTAACCTGTCCCGGCAAACAAACACAGGCCTTTTTCTGGCTGCCCAAAAAACCGCACGGACAGGGATTACTGGCGGCTATCAACAGAAATTTAGCAGGGAAAGTCATAGTTCCTTTGGCTCTGGAGATTTGGACAAAGCCGTCTTCCATCGGTTGCCGCAAAGATTCCAGCACGCTTCTGGGAAACTCGGGAAACTCATCCAAAAACAAAACCCCCCGGTGAGCCAAAGAAATTTCTCCGGGCGCCGGTTTGGAGCCGCCGCCAACAAGGCCGATGCGTGAAGTAGTATGGTGAGGACTTCGGAAAGGCCGGTTTTTGATAATCGATTCGCCTGAAGGAATGTTGCCTGTGATTGAATAGATTCTGGTTACTTCAAGCGCCTCTTTTTCGGTCATTTCCGGCAGAATTGAAGGCAAAGTCCGGGCCAACATCGTTTTTCCCGCGCCCGGCGGCCCGGTCATCAAAAGATTGTGAGCGCCGCTGGCCACAATTTCCAAAGCCCGTTTGGCCTGCTCCTGGCCGCTAACGTCGGCCATGTCAAATTCAAATTCTTTACTTTTTTTTAGCTGATTAAAAGGAAGATATTTTTGTTTTTCAATCAACTCAATTTGACTCAAATGAGAAATCAGCTGAAGGAGTGATTTTACCGGATAGACATTTAAGTTTTTAATGATGCTTGCTTCTTCAGCATTGATAGCCGGCAAAAACAAACTTACAAGTTTTTTTTCCCTAGCCAGCAAGGCCAGTGGTAAAACGCCGTTAGTGTGGCGAAGGGAGCCATCCAGAGAAAGTTCACCCAAAACCAGGGAGGAAGATAAATCAGCTGCGATCTGGCCTTTGGCGACCAAGATCCCCAAAGCAATAGGAAGATCATAACCAGGTCCTTCTTTAGGTAAATCAGCAGGACTGAGGTTAATGGTGATTTTGTGCCGGGGGAATTCTAAACCGGAATTTTTGATGGCCGAACGGACTCTTTCTTTTGCTTCTTCAACTGCTTTGCCCGGCAAACCAACCATCATGAAAGCAGGCAGGCCTTTTTCCGTAACGTCAACTTCAACTTCAACTAGAACGCTTTCTAAACCCAATGTAGCGCCGGAAAAAACTTTAGCCAGCATTGTTAAACATTATCTTATAAGGTTTTTTAGAAAGCAAATTACTATTGGGTTGAAGGTGAGGGTGTGGGTGTGGGCGATGGTGAAGGACTAGGTTCAAGGCTTGGTGATGGTGAAGGGCTTGGTGATGGGCTGGAAGAAGGAGTCGGACTAGGTGAGGGAGAAACAATTGGTGTTGGGCT
>DATKWX010000018.1:0-5083 GCA_035529355.1 Bathyarchaeia archaeon | reverse complement strand
AAAATTAAGAGTCGAACAGAAAGAGAATATGCGTTAGGGCAAAGCCATGAAGAAGTAATTACTCCTTTGGTAAAAGAATACGTCAGGTCTTATAAAGATTTACCCCTTTTTGTTTACCAGATTCAGAATAAATATCGGGATGAACTAAGGGCTAAATCGGGGATTTTACGCGGGAGAGAGTTTGGGATGAAAGATTTATACAGCTTCCACTTGACCCAAGATGATTTTGAGAAATTTTATGAAATCGCCAAAAAAGCTTACCTTAAGGTTTTTGAACGCTGCGGTTTAGTGGCTAAGGTTACGGAAGCTTCGGGCGGAGCTTTTACAGAGAAAATATCCTATGAATTTATGGTTTTAACTGATGCCGGAGAAGATGATATTTTGTACTGCGAAAAATGTGTATATTGTGTTAATTTAACTATTGCCAAGCTAAAAAGAGGCGATAAATGTCCTAAATGTAAAAAAGGAAAATTAAAACAAGCAAAGGCTTCTGAAGTGGGTAATGTTTTCGATTTGGGACAAAAATACACTAAAGCCTTTGGCTTTTATGTTCTTGATAAAGAAGGCAAAAAAATTTATCCTATTATGGGTTGCTATGGAATTGGAACTTCTAGATTAATGGGCGTTATTGTAGAAAAACATCAAGACCAAAAAGGAATTTGCTGGCCTAGACAGGTAGCACCATTCCAAGTCAATCTCATTAATCTTGGCGGCGTTGATGGTAAAAAGATTTATGAAGATTTAGAGAAGCAAGGGATTGAAGTTTTGTGGGATGATCGTAAAGATGTTTCGGCTGGAGAAAAGTTTTGCGATGCAGATCTGATTGGTATACCGGTAAGACTGGTTATTTCCAAAGAAACAAAAGACAAGGTAGAGTGGAAGGAAAGAACAAAAAGTGAAAAAGAATTTCTTTCCTCCAATGAAGTAATCTCCCGTTTAAAACAATAATTCTGCTTTACTCTTGCTTAAAAAGAACAAAAATTTTATACTACTGAATTAGGTGGGGATAATAAAGTGAATAAATTAATCGTTACCCATTTTAATCCGGATTTAGATGCCATTTGTGCTGTTTGGCTTTTTAGAAAATTTACTAAAGAGTTTCAAAGGGCACAGGTAGTTTTTGTACCTGCCGGTGAAACCTATAAAAATCATAAGGTTGATGAAGATGAAAACATTGTTCATGTAGACACCGGTTTGGGCAAATTTGATCACCATCAACTAAACTCAAAAACATGCGCTTCCAAGCTGGTATTTAATTGGCTAAAGTCAAAAAAAAATGAACTGGCAGATCAGAAAGCATTAATTCAATTAATTGAAGTGGTACGGCAGATTGACCATTTTGAAGAGTGTTTATGGCCCGAACCAAGAGCTGACCGTTATAACTTTAGTTTAGATCAATTACTTGATGGTCTCAAGAACGCCGGCAAAATTGACGACCAAGGTTTAATTGAACTTGGGCTTAAGTGCCTGAACGGAGTTTACTCTAGTTTAAAAATAAAAAATAGAGCCTATGAGGAGTTAAAAGAAGGGGTGATATTTGAGACTAAATGGGGCAAGGCAATTGGGTGTTTAAGTTCGGTAAGTGAAGTGTTAAAATTAGGGCAAAAGCAAGGTTTTGTGTTGGTGGTTCAAAAAGATAGCAATACGGAGCACGTAAGAATAAAAGCAAGACCGGACAGCAAAGTTAATCTTGAGGGGATTAAAGAAAACTTAAAAAAATTAGATTCTGACGCAACTTGGTTTTTACATTCTTCAGGACGGATGCTTTTGAACGGCTCAACCAAAAATTTTAAGATGAAACCAAGCACCTTGAGTTTAAAAAAAATAATAGAAGTAATTAGCAATGAATTTTAAAATAATTAAAATCAACAATCCTGATAAGTTAAATTTTATCATTGGGCAGAGCCATTTTATTAAAACTACTGAAGATCTTTATGAAGCTTTAATTACCAGCCTTCCTGGAGCAAAGTTTGGTTTGGCCTTTGCCGAGGCTTCTGGTAGTTGTCTTATCAGAACGGCGGGGACAGACAAATCTTTGGAAAAAATAGCCGCAGACAATCTTTTGAAAATAACAGCAGGCCATAGTTTTATAATTTTTTTAAAAGACTGCTTTCCTATTAATGTGCTTGCGGCAGTCAAAAAAGTAGATGAGGTTGTTACCATCTTTTGCGCCAGTGCTAATCCGGTAGAAGTGGTAGTTTACCAAACTAAACAAGGAAGAGCAATTTTAGGTGTGGTTGATGGCCAAAACCCTAAAGGGATAGAAAAAGCAAAAGATAAAAAAGAAAGACACGCCTTTTTAAGAAAGATTGGCTATAAGTTATGAATGGCGATTGTTGTTTTTGTAAAATCGTTTCGGGTGAAAAATCTTGTTTTAAGGTTTATGAAGATAAAGATTTTTTGGCTTTTTTGGACAGAAATCCATTCAATGCTGGTCATACTTTAGTCATTCCTAAAAAACACTTTCGTTGGGTATGGGAGGTTGATAAAGTCGGCCCATACTGGGAAGTAGCTAATAAATTAGCCTTGGCAATTTTAGAGGTATTAAAACCAGAGAAAGTTCATTTTATCACCATTGGTGAGTTGGTAAAACACGCCCATATTCAGGTTATTCCGCGTTTTAAAGATGACGGTCACGGGGTTTTAATAGATTTTAATAGAAGAAAAAAATTAAGCAGTGTACAGATGCAGGAAATAGCAAAAAAAATATTTGAAAAAGCCGCCTTCGTTGAAAATATAGCGAAGCAAAGGAAGGGAGGTGCCATATAAAGGATGGCCATTATTGTTCGGGCAGATCCTGGAGATAGCCCTGGGCAAGTAATAAGAAAATTTAAGAAAAAGGTGCAACTAGATGATCTTCTTACTAGCCTAAAAGAAAGAGAGTTTTACAAAAAGCCGTCGGTTCTGAAAAAAGAAAGATTGTCCGAGAGCAAACGGAAAAAAAGAAGAAGAGCTAGGCTTTGGCCGGGAAAATGATTAAAGTTTTAATCAAGGCGGATTATCGTTATCCGGTAAATCGGAAACAAATTCGCCAAAAAGTAAAAAAGATTTTAGAAAGTAAGGGTGTTACTGCTAATACTCAAGTAGCGGTAATGTTTGTGGGCGACCGCAAGATGAAGCAGCTGAACAGTCAGTACCGGCGCAAACAGGAAACTACTGATGTCTTGTCATTTTCCTTTACTGAAGGTAAGGTGGCTTTTCCAATAGAGGACGTTTTGCATCTGGGCGAGGTGATTATTTCTTATCCTCAAGCCAGGAAACAGGCGGGTCAGTATAATATTTTGGTAGATGAGGAGATAGATAAATTAGTCGAGCATGGATTGCTACATTTATTAGGTCTCCATCATGAATGACGCTGTTTATTATTTGAAATATCGGCCCCAAAAAGTTTCCCAGCTCGATTTGACTTCTATCCGGGAAAAACTAACCCAGCTTTTATCTTCTTCAACAATCCCGCATGCGCTTTTATTTTCCGGACCAAAGGGGCTGGGTAAAACCAGTGCCGCGCGGATTGTGGCTAAAGTTTTAAACTGCACCGGCCGCAAAAAGGGAGGCTTTGAACCTTGTAATAAGTGTGATATTTGTAAAAGCATCACTTCAGGGACCTGCTTGGACCTGATGGAAATCGATGGTGCTTCCAACAGGGGTATTGACGACATCAGAGAACTGCGGGAAAAGATAAAACTAACGCCGACTCAGGCAGCCAAAAAAGTATACGTGATCGATGAGGTCCATATGTTGACCAATGAGGCTTTCAACGCCTTATTGAAGACCTTGGAGGAACCGCCTCAGCACGCTTTTTTTATCCTTTGTACCACCGAGCCATGGAAGTTGCCGGAAACAATTATTTCCCGCTGCCAACGATTTGATTTTATTCAAGCCAGCTCCCAAGAGATTGTCCGTTCCCTAAAAAGAGTGGTTAAAGGAGAGAAATTAAAAGTTAAAGATAAGACTTTGGATTTAATCAGCCAAAAAGCCCAAGGAAGTTTTCGCGATGCCACCAAGATTTTACAACAGCTGGCTTTTTCCGGGAAAAACATCAGTTTTAAGAATGCGGTTGAGCTTTTAGATCAAGAGGGAAACTTTGTTTTGGAAATGCTGGGTCTTCTGGCAAAAAGGGATTTAACCCAAGCATTGACAAAACTGGGAAAAGCCGTTGAAGCAGGAATAGACCTTAGAGATTTAACCTGTAGTATTTTGGAACACCTGCGTCAGATTTTGCTTTGGCAGCATGGTGTTTTGGAAGAAGAAATTGATGATTACGGTTTGACCATTACCGAGGTTAAAAATCTAGTTGCTGTTTTTGACCGGGCCTCGCGCGAGCTTAGGGGAGCGGTTATTCCACAGTTGCCTTTGGAGTTGGCAATTATGGAGTATGGAGAACGAATTTCGTTCCCCAAAGCGGAATCAAGCACTTCTCCAAGTATTGGGTTAAGCAAGCCAGTTTACCAAAACAAGGATGTTGACCGAAATTGGCAGGAGGTTTTGGCGGGATTAAAAAAAGATAACCACAGTGTTGAGGCCCTTTTGAAATCAGCCGAGCTTAAAGCAATCCAAGATGACAAAGTGATTATTGAAGTTTTTTACGAATTCCATAAAAATAGATTAGAAAGCGATGAGTTTTTAAAATTAGTTGAAAAAAGGATTGCTCAGGTGTTTTCAAGACCGTTAAAGGTAGAATACACACTAAGGAGGTGATTTTTTTATGTTTGATAAATTTAAACAACTGGCCGAGCTTAATAAAATGCGCGCTCAGGCGGTAAAAATTCAAAAAGAGCTTAAAAAAGAACAAATTGAACTAAATGAAGAGGGGATTAAAGTCGTAGTCAGCGGTGACCAAAAAATACAAGTGTTGGAAATCGACGGGATGGTTAACAATAAAGCAGTTGAAGTGATTAATAAAGCGATCAAAAAATCCCAAGAAGTAGCGGCTAAAAAACTTCAAGAAATGAGCGGTGGGTTGACAGGAATGATGAAGGGAATGATGGGGTAACCGTATTAATCATAAATTCGTGAAAAATCATTCACCAATCAATTACAAACCATTTCGTAGGGCATGGGAGCATCAGGACAAATCAGAGGT
>DATKWX010000017.1:0-2338 GCA_035529355.1 Bathyarchaeia archaeon | reverse complement strand
AGACGGCGGATAGTCGGACAAGGCAGTATAAAAAATATAATATTTGCTGCCTAACTTGGTTACTCTCGGGTCTTCACAACCGAAACGCTCCCAACTATATTCAGGAGTAATAAATTGGTGGCGGTTTTTAAAAGCAAAACCATTAGGGCTTTCCGCCAAACCAATCGATGATAATTTGATGTTCGAACCGTAATAAAATTGAGGTGAAGCTACAGCACGGTAAACAAGGAAAAATTTATTCCCTTTTTTAGTAATACTACCGTTAAAAGCCGCTTCCGCTTCCCAACTTTTGGATTGGTTAAAAGACAAAATAGGATTTGAGGAATAACGTTTAACCTGAATCATCTTAATTTATGGTAATCGCTTTTAATCTCGGAGTATCAACATTTTTAAGTTCATCCATAAATTCGTTTAAAGGACTAAAAGCGCCGCAGATAACCGTATCAGCACCGCCGTAATAAACAAACAAATTGTTTTTAATCAGGGTGGCGCCGCAAGGATAGACAACACCGTATTTAAAACCTTCATTTTCGTAATATTCACTAGGTTCCAAAATCGGGCTTCGGGAACGCAAGAGTACCCGGGTTGGATCGCTGATGTCTAAAAGCATAGCGCCCATTTTGTATCTTGAAGAATCCTGCTCACCGACTCCATGGTATAAAGCCAACCAACCGTCTGAGGTTTTTATCGGTGTCGGGCCAATACCGATTTTTCTTGAATCCCAAAAATGTTTTCTTGGCTTTATTATATATTCACCCTGAAGCCAGGTTTTACCGTCAAAATCAAGGCTGTCCACAAAATCAATAAGAATATTCGGGAAAATCCGGTGAAAAATAACGTATTTACCTTTAGCTTTTTCCGGTAAAATACAGGCGTTTTTATCAACTACGTCCGGCCGGGAAATGAGAACCGGTTTTTTCCAGGACCAACGCTGATTTAGGAAATCATCAACCTTAATTGAAGTAAGCGCTATCCGAGGCGGACGGCAACCGTCATAAGCAACATAAGTCATATAAAAACGGTCACCGATTTTGGTTAACCGAGGGTCTTCGCAACCGCCCCCTCCGCCGGAAAAATATGACAAGGAACAGAATTTACCTTTACCGTTTTCAAACGGTTCTGTGGGCACGAAAGCCGGAGATTTTCCTTTTTGATCAAAATGAACGCCGTCAACTGAAGAAGCATAGCCTAAAACCGAAACATCCTTATCGCCGATAGCCCGATAAAGCAGATGCACTCTACCTGCTTCATAAACAGCGGCCGGATTAAAAACCGCTTTTGATTCCCAAAAATGATTCAGAACCGGCCTTAAAATAGGGTTTTCAATAAATCTATTAAGAAAGGGAAAACCAATGCTCTGCTTAACTAAAGTTGTAGGAACGTCAGGAAAAGGATGAATTAAAGCAAAAATTTCCCCACTTTTTGTTTGCCAATAGGAAAAAAGCCTAGCTTGGAATTTTACTAAACCCAAAGGTTTGATCCCCCCAGCAGAAACAATATCCACACCGGAAGTGGAACTGGGCATTTTTTTCGTGCACTTGAAAAGGATCTTTTCCGAATGGGTTAGAAGTTGGTAAGGATTGTTTTTGTTAAAAAAGACTGCTCTTATTTGATAGCTATAAGACCAATCATTATTTTTGTATAAATAATAAATCAGGCAAATACCTTTTTTTGTAAGATATAAATTAGCTATTTTCATTCTTAAGCCAACTTTTGGCGTTAAAAGGGAAAGTTTGGCAATCTGCCATTTTTGCAAATCAGAAGAAAAACCTATCCTAAGACAGTTATCAGCCAAATACATAACGTGTTTTCCTTTGTACTGGTAATCAGGCACGATGATGGCTGTCTGAGAACGGTCGGAAACCTTAGTTGTTGTCTTCCACCTTACCAAGTCTGAAGAAAAAGCCAGATATAAGGATACTTTATTCCTTCTTTTTATTTTATAAGTCAAAAAATACCTGTTTTTGTTTTTGAAAATTCTAAAACCGCGGCATTGGGATAAATCTACTGTTTTTCTATTATTATCTCTTAAATAAGCCTGGTCATGATAATCCCGAAAAGCAAAACCATCCTGACTTACATTAATTTCGAATTGGCCTTTTTTTTGCCTGCCTGCGCAGGCAGGCTGATTTTCACGGAAAAAGAAAAAAATTTTTTCATCCTTAGCAAGTATCCCCAGAGGTTGCAGGTTTTTTTGGTTTAAGGCAGACATTTTTTAATAAAACAAAGGACAATTTTTGCCCTATCTTAAGACTAACAGCGTTGATTTTATTTGTCAATTAAAAGTTGGTTAAACAGCAGGTTTTTTGTTGAATTCTGGTAAAATAAGGCATATGCG
>DATKWX010000016.1:0-4605 GCA_035529355.1 Bathyarchaeia archaeon | reverse complement strand
CGGATGTGTTAAGATTAATCAGACTAGCTAAGGAAAGAGTAAAACACAGGTTTGGTATAAAATTAAATGAAGAGATTTTTCTGATGGGAGATTTTTAGATGGAAAAATTTATTATCCAGGGTGGTGTTCCTTTAATGGGTGCGGTTAGAGTAGGCGGAGCTAAAAATGCTGGTTTTAAACAGATGGTTGCCGCTGTTTTAGCTGATACAAAATCCCGGATTTTAAACCTTTCCTCCATAAGTGACGTTGAAGTTACCGGTATGGTGTTAAGAAAAATGGGCATAAATGTCAGTCAATGCGGCGAGAGAAGCTTTTGCCTTGATCCTAACAAAATCAAAACATTTAAAGTTCCCCAATTTAGCGGTAAGAAGACTCGCGGTTCAACTATTTTTGCCGGCATGCTTTTGTCCAAGATTGGCAAGGCCGTCATCCCTTTGCCAGGAGGTTGTGTTTTGGGAGCGCGGCCAATTGACCGTCATCTTCAGGCCTTTAAGAGTTTGGGAGTCAAACTTAAATTTGCGGGTAAATATATCTATCTTTCCGCCAAAAAACTCAGAGGGGCTAAGTTTAAATTTCCTAAAAAAACTCATACTGGCACCGAAGCGATGCTTTTGGCTTCAGTTAAAGCCACGGGTAAGACGGTCATTGAGAATGCTGCTTTAGAGCCCGAAATAGACGATTTGATTTTGTTCTTAACAAAAATGGGAGCAAAAATAAAAAGAGCCTATCCTGATAAAATTATTATTCAAGGAGTAAAACATCTGAAGGGAGCGGTTCATCAAGTGATGCCGGACAGGAATGAAGCCGTTTCTTATGCGGTTGCTGGTTTGGCGACTAAGGGCGATATTGTTTTAGAAAATGCCAGACAAGAGGATTTGAAAGTTTTTCTGGAAAAACTGGACGAAATCGGGGCATGTTTCGAAATCTCTCATTTTGGAATCCGATTCTGGTATGAAGAACAGTTAAAGGCAACGGATATCAAGACTTCTCCCGCTCCCGGATTCATGACTGACTGGCAACCACTCTGGACAATTTTAATGACCCAGGTGCGGGGGATAAGCAATATTGTCGAAAGGGTTCACAATAATCGCTTTCAATTTGTTGAACAATTAAATCGCATGGGCGCCAAAATTACTTTATATAATCCGAAAGTAGCTGACCCAAGACGGTTTTATGAATTTGATCAAGAAGAAAATGATCCCAGTTTTCATGCGGCCAAAGTAATTGGCCCAACACCATTAAAGGGTGCCAAACTGACAATAACCGACCTTCGAGCGGGCGCTACTTTAGTAATTGCCGCTTTAGTTACTAAGGGTAGATCCGTTCTCACAAACATTGAACATATAGATAGGGGATACGAAAATTTGGATGGTAAATTAAGACAGTTGGGCGCCAGAATTAAAAGAGTCAAAGCTTAAATGTTTAACCCAATATTAAAAGTTCCAACTGGCAGCTTTGAACGTTTGCAGCTAAAACTTCTTGTTAAACCCGGGTAGCGTTTAACGTTCTTGCCAAATGACTTGGTTATGCTTAAAATAAAAACATGAACCAAAATATAGTTATCCTTCATGGTTGGGCCAGTAAGCGTGCAAGATGGGAGCAATTTAAAAATAAACTGGGTAAACAGGGATTTCAGGTTTTCTTGCCATCCCTTCCTGGTTTTGGCCAGAACAAACTTGTATCTAGCCTTAGCCTTGGTGATTATGTTAAATGGTTTCAAAAATATTTGCAGCAAAAAGACTTGTCTTCTTTTTGCTTGGTTGGCCACAGTTTTGGCGGTAGTATTGCGATAAAGTATGCTAGTTTAAGACCAAAAAATCTTTCAAAGCTAGTTTTAGTCGACAGCGCCGGCATAAGAGAAAGATTTACCTTGAAAAAAATTTTATTTTATATCTTGGCCAAAATAGGCAAGCTGTTTTTTTTAATTCCGCCTTTTTGTTTTCTTAAAAGACAAGCTCAAATATTACTCTATACGTTCATAAGAGAAAAAGACTACTTTAAGGCAGACAAGGTGATGAAAGAGACGCTAAAAAAGATTTTAAAACAAGATTTACGAGCAGACCTTTTTAAAATCAAAACTCCTGCTTTAATAGTATGGGGCCGAGACGACAAGGACACACCCTTAAAACATGGTTATTTACTTAACCAGAATATTGCTGGTTCCAGACTAGTAGTTTATGATGGAGTAGGGCATGGCGTTCCCTTTAAGAGAACCAATCAGTTAATTCACGAAATTACCGATTTTTGCCAATCGAAAACATGATTTATTTTAATATCCTTGTCCCGTTTGTTTTTTTCTTTTTATTTTATCTTATAATTCAGATTATTAAATTAACTCTATTTTTAATTTACCTAGTTCAACTTAAAGAGTATCGGCTTGATCGTTTGAAACTTCATTTTAAGACCATAAGCGGGAGGAATCAATTATGGCAATATTTTAATTTATTAAAGTGGCGGCGGTTTTACCGGCCAAGATTTACTTTTAGAGTTTTTTTGGTTTTACTTTTTACCGTTTTTATTCAGTATAATCTCTTCTTTTTTACTTTACGTTATAGTTTTAGAATTTTTAAAAATGTTCCTGCTGCTTTGGCTTTTTTATTGATTTTTAGCTTTGCCATAATTAATTTAGCAACTCCTTTGGCAGTTTTATGTGCCTCGGGAATTTCTTTTCTGCTTCTCTGGCCAATTAAAGCCATAACTTTATCTTTGTCTAAGGCAAAAATGTCCACAAACAAGAATCTTTTAGTAATTGGGATTACCGGCAGTTATGCTAAAAGCGCCACTAAAGAAATCCTAAGTTTCATTTTATCAGGATTTTTTAAAACCCTTAAAACACCACTTAATTGTAATACTAAATTCGGGATAGCCTCGCTAATTTTAAGAAAATTGAGAAGATCACATGAAGTATTTGTGGTAGAAATGGGGGCCTATAAGAAAGGAGAGATTGCCGAAATTTGCCGTTTGGTGAAGCCAAAAATAGGTATTATAACAGGCATTAACGAGCAACACTTGGGTTTATTTGGATCTTTAAGTAATACCCAATGGGCTAAATTTGAACTGGTAAAATCCTTACCCAAAAATGGCTTGGCAATTTTTAATGTTCGTGACTCTTTAGTGAAAAGACTTTATAAAAGTACGAAAAAACCAAAGATGTTATATGGTCAGAAGAGAGCAAGAGTCAAACTTAATCTTGTTGGTGATTGGCAAAAAGAAAACTTTGAGGCTTGTTTGTTGGTAACTGATTATTTAAAGATTCCCAGGGAAAAAGTTTATAAACGACTAGCGGCGCTTAAGGATATTGGTTTAGGGCTGAAGATCAAAAAAGGGCTTGAGGCTTCAACAATAATTGATGATTCATATAGTGCTAATCCGCAAGGTTTTATGGTTGCCTTAGATTTGCTGAAGCGAACTTCGGCCAGAAAAAAAATCCTGGTGACGCCCGGGATTATCGAATTGGGTAAATCTTCTGATAAAATTCATCGACAGCTTGGTGGAAAAGCAGCCAAGATTTGTACTAAAATCTTTTTAACCAAACCAGATTTTGTTGTACCCCTTAAGCAAGGATTGGCTAAAGAGAAAGCGAGAGCACTTTTTATAGTTGAGGAGGATGAAGTTAGCTTACTTAATAAACTTAAGCCCTTTTTAGGAAAGAAAACCATTGTTCTATTGGAAGGTCGGGTGCCGTCTTATTTGCAAAAAAAGCTGACTAAAAATAATCATGACTGAAACCAAAGTGATCGAAAATAAACAAATTTGGGAGGATTTTGTTCTGTCATCGCCTGATGCTAACTTCCTTCATTCTTGGAATTGGGGTATTCTCCAGCAGCGTTTAGGTAAAATGATTTTTCGCCTAGGGTTCTTTACCAACAACAAACTGAAGGGTGTTTGTTTATTAGTAAGACAGGTGGCTAAAAGAGGTGTTTTTCTGGAATGTCCGGGTGGACCGTTAATCAATTGGACCAAGCCCGTATATTTTGAAGAATTTGTTAGACAAGCCAAGAAGATCGGTGAACAGAAAGGTTGTCTTTTTGTCCGCGTCCGGCCCCAAATTCTTGAGACTTTAGCCAACAGACTTCTTTTCAAAAAAATGGGGTTTATCCCCGCGCCGATGCACCTTCATGCTGAAGACACCTTACAACTTGGACTTGAAAAAAACGAAGAGCAGTTATTAAGGGAAATGAGAAAAAACACCCGTTATCTTGTTAAAAAGGCAGCCAAGGAAGGGGTTTTAATCGTCCAAAGCAAAGACGTTAAAGATATTGATGCTTTGTATGAACTGCAAGCAGAGACAGTGAAAAGAAGTCATTTTGTTCCTTTTCCTAAAAATTTTTTTAAAGAAGAATTCGCCACTTTTCTTAAAGACGATCAGATAAGAATATTCAAAGCTGTTTATCAAAAAAAGGTTTTAGCTGTGGCCCTAATTATTTTTTATGGTCACGAAGCGGTTTATCATTATTCAGGGTCGTCTTCTCGTTTTCGAAAGATCCCGGGTTCTTACCTTTTACAATGGGAGGCGATTTTGGAAGCCAAAAGAAGAGGCTGTAAAGTCTATAATTTTTGGGGTATTACTCCGAGCGGCAATCTCCGGCATCGCTTTGCTGGTGT
>DATKWX010000015.1:0-8857 GCA_035529355.1 Bathyarchaeia archaeon | reverse complement strand
TCCTAAATGTGTTGATGATGCTACTACTGATTGTTTAGCTGTTATTGCTAAGTATCAACCGGCCGTTCTTAAACCTATGCTTATGGATGGTTTTCGTGCTTATCTTAATCCTAGAGCTTCAGCCGGTTTTTCACCTGAAGCGATTCAATTTGGCCGAGTTTTAACTGATATGTCTGCCCATTTACATCAGGTAGTATTAAATGAAATGCCTCCTGAACGTTTGGCTCTAAGAGAGCAACAAGCAGATAAAATTGCTATTTTCGGGTTAATTCAAGCTCAAACAGGTGAAGAAATGCCTACTCCGGATTTCGAACCGGCACCGATTTTTATTGAACCTGAAGCTAAAAAAGCAGAACCTGTCAAATTAACTGCAGCTGACCTTGATAACATAATGTTTGATGTTGGTACTCGTCTAAAAATACCCAGTTCTTTAAATTTAACTGGTTTTTCTGCCACTGAAATGGAGCAGATTATCACAAGAGTGAGAAGAGATTTTGAAGCGGAAACACCGATTGTCGAAATTGACCTGGACAAATTATTATCAGTAAGGCAAGAGGATCAACAGATAGCAGAGCTTTTTAGAATTGTTTCTGAAATAACAGGTGTCGAGGTAACTTATGGCGGGGAGTTAGAAGGTGCACTAGCTCAGAAGAAGTTTGTAGCAATTATTAGAAATGTTTCAAGGTGTTTGGCAAGGAATAGAGTAATTACTAACGATATGAATGGTTTTCTTAGAATTTTATTTGTAAAATGCCCTACTCTTTGTTTTGGACCACTTGAAGATGTAAAAAATCAGGCCAAAGGGCGCAATTCGGAATGTCATAATGTTTTTGCTTCAATGTCAAGGGAGCGGTTTTTTGGGTAGATAATTTTGTTTCAATTCCCCATCTGATGTAAATTGTTTATTGCGGGTTTTTGTTTTTGGGAGTAGAATTTTTGGTTGTATGAGCAACGATAGAAACATCATCAGGGTTAAAAACCTGACCAAAAAGTTTAAGGATTTTAAAGCTGTAGATAATATCTCCTTTGAGGTTAAAAAAGGAGAAGTCTTTGCTTTTTTAGGACCGAATGGGGCCGGTAAAACAACTACCATCAGAATGCTTACTCCCCTACTTAGGCCAACTAAGGGAAAAATCTTAATCAATGGTTTTGATCCGCTGACGCAGCAAGCTGAAGTCAGGAATTCTTTTGGCATTGTTTTTCAGGATTCAAGCTTGGATGAAGAGTTAACTGCTTGGGAGAACATGGAAATCCACGGAATTCTATATAAGATTCCCGCTGAAACGAGAAGAAAAAGAATCAAAGGCCTTTTGGAAATTGTGGGCCTTTGGGATAGGAAGAATGATTTGGTAAAAACCTATTCCGGCGGGATGAGGAGGCGGTTGGAAATTGCCCGGGGCTTACTTCACCACCCGAAAATCTTTTTTCTGGACGAGCCAACCTTGGGTTTGGACCCGCAGACCAGAAATAAAATCTGGGAACATATCCATGAGCTAAACCAAAAATTTGAAACGACCATTTTTTTCACCACCCACTATCTGGAAGAAGCGGAAAAAATGGCTGACTATATTGCCATTATTGATAAAGGCAAAATTGCCGCTTCGGGAACAGCAAGCGAGCTTAAAAAACAAACCAAGACAAAGTCTTTGGAGGCTGCTTATCTGGCAATCAGCGGCAAAGACATTAGGGAAGAGAATGCCAGCACTTTGGAAAAAATGAGGATGAGAATGAAGAGAATTAGGAGGATGTAAAACGTGTTGAATACAATTTACATTATGTGGTTGCGTCAGATAAAAAGATACTGGCGCTCGAAATCACGGATTATCGGTTCAATCGGCCAACCGCTTTTGTTTTTGGTAGCCATGGGATTTGGTTTGGGTCCGGTTTTTGAAAAGGCAGGCAGGGGCAATTATCTTGATTTTCTAGCACCCGGAATAATGGCACAAGCGATTTTGTTTATGGCGATTTTTAACGGCGTCGAACTTATCTGGGACAGGCAGTTTGGCTTTTTGAAAGAAACCTTGGTAGCACCGGTATCAAGACTGGAGATTGTTTTGGGCCGGGTTTTGGGAGGAGCAACCATCGCCACTTTTCAGGGATTGATAGTTTTTGTTTTAACCCTGTTTTTGGGTTTTCGGCCTCAAAATATCCTTTTTTTGCCTTTAGGGTTGGTTTTAATGTTTTTAATTGCCCTTTTTTATACCACTTTGGGGACAGGGATTGCCTCTTTAATGGAAGACTTTCATGGTTTTCAGCTAATTATGAATTTTTTGGTGATGCCGACTTTTTTCTTGTCCGGGGCGTTGTTTCCGCTGGAAAGCGCTGCTACGGCTTTAAAATCAATTTCCAAGATTAACCCTTTGACTTACGGAGTTGAGGGTTTACGGAATGTTTTTTCAGGAACAGTAGGAATGGCGGTAACTCAAGATATTGTGGTTTTGGCTTTGCTCTCTTTTATAACGCTTTCGTTGAGCAGTTACCTTTTCTCCAAAATTGAAGCTTAAAGCCCTAGTTTGCTTAAGATTGCGGTTACCACCGGGTGTGGTGATGAAGTTTTATAGCTTACCACAGGGGATTGGGTACATCTGGTTCGATCTCTATATGCGTTATGTCGCCATGGGACAAGCCTATTAATGTGAGGAAGTCACATGTACGGGAAGAAGGGTTACCTTTGAATGACATCAAAGGTAGTTCTCGGACTATAATTCTATTTTCATCATGATCGTACCAAATTTGTCTAAATTGTGTGGCTGCTTCTAGAAAAGTTCTATATGCCTCTTCTTCAAGGTTTCTCGGGGTTAATAAACGATTGATAGCTTTAAGATCGTCAGGACGACTATCAGGACGTAAGTTATCTATGATAATAAATGTAAGCGAAGGCCTGCCGTCTTTATTACATGATGTTGGATTAGGATGCTCTAATCCATCCGGTCTTAAAAGTGCTCGGATTGTAAAAAAGTCTTCTCCAAGAGCTTGTAGCCACATTCTTTCTAGACGAGATTGCATTGAAAGAGAATCAAACCAAAGCTCCCTTTCGCCGTAAATATGGCGGGACGTTAACTTTCTATCTAAATATTTGATATCAGGCCCATCTTGTAGAGATAAAAATTTACAGCCTGGTAATTTACCCAAAGCAACAGAAAGCAATCTTCTTAGATGCATTTCCATTGACTCAGAAGCCTCTTTAAGTTCCCCAGAGGCAATAGGTGGGGTTAAAATTCTCGTTAAATAACGATCACCTACTTTTCCTCGATCAGGATGGCGGTAAACTGTAAATTCTTCTTTCTTAGAAGCAACTGATGGCAATCCTCCTAGACGGGTTTGCATTAAGGCAATAGCCTTTTTTAACCCCCCAGGGTAAATAGGCGTATCAAAAATTCTGTTTAAGTAATTAATACCCGCCGGTGTTTGGTCGGGTTGTCTATAAACAACAAATTTTGCGTCCTCAGGTGTTTCTTTACCCATTTGGCGGATTATACCAAAAAACATAATTTTTAAGAAATTTTCACGGCAATAGTTTAAAATAGTTTATATGGCAGAACGAGCTGATTTTCCTCACCCGCCAAGTTTATCAAAAGGAGCGACATATGAATTTGGCGGGACTAACATTCGGGTAAAGGTCCGGGAGTTTTTACCAGGTAAAGAAGCTTATAATCCTCAAGAAGCTTTGGTGCTTTTTCATGGCTGGGGGTTTACTGAAAAAGCCAGATCATATGACGAATTAGCCAATGGTTTGGCTAAATGCTTTAAAAGAAGAGTACTGCTGGTTGATACCCGGGCAGAAAAGTTAGTTGAGGATTCTTTATATCATGAAGCCAAGGCAGTGCATCAGTTTTTGAAAGAAATGGGAATATCGGATGTAGTTGCAGCAGGATATTCACGGGGCGGAGCGGAAGCGGTTAATTTTGCGGCGATTCCTCAAATTGAAAAAGCTAAAGAAGCACCTTCTGATGAAGAATTTTGTGGCATTGGAGCTTTGTTGCTTGTTGCGCCTGTAGGACTTAGAGCGCAAACGCCTAATGAGCTGATAGAAACTTTTATGGAAGATTTGAAAGGAACGCGGAAGAAGATAATGGAAGAAAAAATTGTTGGCCAGCATGGAGCGGGTAAAGAAAGTAAATATGGTGAATATGAAGAACGAGGAAGAGTTGGGAAAATAATGAAAATAGTTAAAGCCGGCGGCGATATTATTGGCGGACTTGGAGGTGAAGTGGTTCGCAGTAATGTCCGTTACCGGCAACGTTTCGATCACCAAGTAGAAGAAATGGCTCAATTAAACCCAAGATTAGCCCGGGTAAATGTTCCGGTTGTTTTAATCCAGGGAAAATACGACTTGCCTGCCGGACCTGAAACTGCTTTGGCAAAAGGCCAGATGGCTGAACAAGATCCAAGTGGAATCGTGAAAAAAACACTCAGTTCTTTATTCCCTGGTAGTCCTTATGTAACTAGGGTTTTAGCTGAACGTTCTGGAAATCATGCTTTTGCTCTGGTTCGGTCCGAGCAACTCGCCAGGGTGATGCATTATTTATTTCAAAGACAAAACCAGGCAAATAATCATAAATAATCCCGGTGTTGCATTAAGAGGTAACACTCGGTGTTGATTATTTTTAAAGGAATAAAACTGCCTAAATGAGGAAACTTATGATGAATATGAAGAAAAGATACAAATAAAAAAAGTAAATATACTGGGTATCCTTTATCTTTTAAACTCAAAACAGAATCAAATTTAAGCAGATTAATTACTTCAATCTACCAAAGCAAAAAGAAATTATATCACGATGGGTCTAATAAAGCAAGTATGCTGAGGCTTATTTAAGTGATTTTAAGATTGCTTCACGAATGTTTTTTCCGCTAAACCAACCTTTAAGATATACCAGGGTGTGTTTGTTTTTATTCCAGCCATGAAGATAATATTTATTAATCCGTCCGCCTTTTTCCAGGAATTTACCGATAAGATCGTCTACTGAAATTTTTGTGTTTATTTTTTAATTGTAGCATATCTTTAATTGTTTAGATAGGATGGTTTACACTCAACAGGCTAATTTTTCTTTCAAAAGAAATTCAATAATGTCATTGGCGACATTCCTAGGTTTACCTAATACAGGGTAATGATGAATATCAATGGCAGCACAGCTATTTAGTTCTAATACATAAGCCTGTTTTGACGCTTTGTCATAAATAATATCTACGCCTGTTATGGCGATGCCGATTGCTTTTGCGGCTCTGATAGCAATTCTTTTTAAGCAACCACTTACCTCATCAGTGACGTCTTTACCGATGCCTCCGGTGCTAATGTTGGCATTTTGCGCTAAAAAAACTATTTCTCCTTTTTTCGGAATAGAAGTTAATTTATGCCCTTGTTTTTTTAGACTTCTTTTTGCCTCTCCATTAACTCTTATTTTGCACATAGCCATCTCGTATTTTTCTCCCACAAGAGGATTCTGGTTGAATTTCTTAATAAGCTTAAGAATATTAGTTTTACCATTACCGACAACGTGGGCAGCGACTCTTTCCATAACTGCGGAAATTTTATTACCAATCACTAGCAAACGATAATCTTTCCCCTTGATAAACTCTTCAATTAAAACATTTTTCTTACCTGGTTCAGTAAAAACTAAAGGTAAGACAGTTTCCAGCTCTTTTTGTGACTCAATGTTGGCAAAAACCTTAAATCCATGAGCGCCCTTGGCTGGTTTTAAAACACAAGGAAACAGATTCTTTTTTAGAATTATCCTTTTTGCTTCTTTTGGAGTCCTGACAAGCCAGCTTTTGGGGGTAGGAATGTTATGACTTCTTAAAACCCTCTTAGTTAAAAACTTGTTATTGGTAATAAAACCAGCTGATTGTGAATTAACAGGAAAAGCAGATCCTTTTATAAACAGAGACTTTCCCTTGTAAGTTAACTTTAAAAGACAAAAACGTCTGGAGATGACTTTGACGGTAATCCCCTTTTTTCTAGCCGCATCTAAAATAAGTTGAGTATTTTGACTTTTAAGACCTATTTTGTCAGAAACAAACTTGCTTGTTTTATTAGTCATTTTTTATCCTAAAGACCTTGATGTACAGTACTTCTAATAATATAGGGCATGTAACTGAAGAAGACTGCAGAAGAATAATTAAAGAAAAGCTGTATCTTCTTCTTTAATTAAACTATTATACCACTTCCAGAGTTGATTAAGGTGACCTTTTACACATTTAGCTTATTTTTACCCCAGTAACAGAAAACCCCGTGCTATAAGCGCGGGGATGAATAGGTAATCTGGAAAAATGGTTTTCTGTACGGGGTTTCGCCTAGAGGAAGGCGCGGGCTTTTAGCCCGCGAGGCTCACTCTTTCAAGTTGAGCTATAAGATTGTTAAGAATGGCTTTTGGTGTATCAGAAAGGAAACGACCACTTCGTAAGTTTTCATAAGACGCTTTTAGCTCGGCTGAATCTGTAGCATCTAAAAAACGCTCAAAGCCGGACTCTTTTAAAAGATTTGCTATATCGTTTGCAGTAGGAGCGCCGGCATAAATTTGTAGTAATCCATGTTCAGGTAACTTATCCTTCTGACCACGAATCACTGCCTCAGTATTTCTAGCAGCTTGTTTTTGGCTAAGGCTAACTTTGATGTCAAGCGTATTATAATTTCCAATTTGCTCAATTACTTGTCTTAGTCTTACTATTTTTTCTTTAAGGGCCATAATCTCCTCACTAGATCTTAATCTCGCGATTGCATCCCATTGGGCTTCAAATTCTCGAGTAGTAGGCTCGGATATATGATGGGGTATTTCTCCAATTGCTTCTCTTTGTTCATGAAGCGCTTTTAGTTCAGCGTCCAGCTCTTCAACCCGACCTTGGGCTTCTTCTTTTCTTTTAGATAATGGCTTTTCAACTTCAAGAGCTTCAATTTCCGTCAAGACATCGCGGCAAAAAGCAACATCTACAAATCCCCGTCTAGGAAGACTTTTTATTAATTGTGTTACGTTCCACCTAAGATCAACTAATTTTCTAAAAGTTTCTTCATCTAGCCTTTCTGCTCCTGAAGTAATGGCTCCATCTGCTAACTGCTTAAATTCTTCCAGGCCTGAAAGTCTACGCAATTGAAGTTTTGCATCCCTTCCTTTTTTTTCAGTAGCGCTAACCCTACCTTCAATTTCTGCTGCTTGAGCCTGGCGATCTCTTTCTCTATGAGCTTTGGCTATTCTAGCATCAAGTTCATCTAATTTTTGTTCTTCCACGCTTCTAGCAGCATCTTCTAGATCTAGGTTTTTTTCTTTAAGTTGCAGAATTACCTCCGAACCGCTAAAAATCTCTAAAGCAGATAATGATTCTTGTCTTTCCGCTTTTAATCCCTCAATTTGTTCAGCTATATTGCGATATGTTTCCCATTCTTCAGGAGTTAATGGATCAGGTTCGGAACCAATGAGTTCAGCTCTTATGGCTGGCTCTAATCTTGCCATTTCCTGTTCATAAAAGCCTTCCAACAGTACTTCGGCTCGGCTTTGTCTCAAAAATTTAAAGCCAGAAGTATCAATGACTCTAACATTTCCTTGTCTATCGCAAAAAAAAGGGCTTTTGTTTTGAATATCATAACTCCACATCCCCAAATTTTCTGCTTCTCTATAAAATCTTAAAGCACTAATAAGGCCTAGTATGTAAGCTTTTGGGTCTTTTCTTGCCAGCTCTTGTGGTTGGTAAAACAAATCAGGACTTACATCATCAAAACGTCCAAAAGGAACTTTTTCAACCAAACTAAAGATATTGGATTTTATCCCCTTTCTTGCCAAAGAAACGCCTTCTTGACAAATAAAACTTAAAGCTTCATATATGCCTTGTCCTTGCATGATTTGACGATCTACTTCAAAGTAAAAAGAACCTTCTCCATCAGGAATGTACAATCCCAGACCTGCCAATTTAGGGGTAACTGCTTGTACTTCCTCGGGTAAGTTTAAAGATAATAAAGCGTCCCCTATTGCCCAATTTAATCTTACATTTTTACCTAAACCATCAATCATTTCAATTGTAGAGTCAGTTTGAGGAAATTCGGTATTCTTATAAACCCTTAAACCTAAGGGTTCGTCATTAAGGGGAATGAATTCAATTTGACTTTGACCACCGGCAATTTTAGCTTCTCTTAAATTTAGTTGGACCTTTTTTAATCCCTCATTCATACCTGCTTTAAATTATTTTAGCAAAAAAAAGTTACATGCTTTCCTAATAATATTTTTACTATCCTTTCTATCTGTTTGCTACCTGGGCAAAAAGCTCGTTTACCTTTAGTTTGGAAAAATTATGAATTCCTTTTACAACTCCGGGTAGTTTCTTTAATACGGCCAGTCGTTCATCATTGCCTATAGCGATAATATATCTTATTCCAGCCGCGTAAGCGGCAATTATTCCTGAAACCGCATCTTCAAAAACAACACATACTTTTGGGTCTAATTTTATTTTCTTTGCCGCCAGTAGATAAGCATCAGGAGCAGGTTTACTTTTACAATTGCCGTCATTATAGACAACCTCACTAATATTAAACCATTGGGAAAGACCTAATTTACTAAATGAAAATTGCAGGTTTTTAAGGTTTGCTGAGGTAGCGATGGTATGGGGGATATGGTTTTTTTTCAGCTCATCAAAAAATCTATTAAGCCCTTTGTTTAAACAAAAAAGCGGGCTTACGGCATACAATCTTTTAACATAATCTTCTTTTTCTTTAGCAATACTGGCTATTTCTTCCTCTGTGAGTGGATTTTTTAACATCCAACGGATAGCTTCTTTGGTTTGCACACCCCTTATATTTTGCATCATTTCCTCATCACTTACTCCCCTGCCCCTTAGTTTAAGAGAAACTTTATCCCAAGCCACTTTTTGCAACGGA
>DATKWX010000014.1:0-3790 GCA_035529355.1 Bathyarchaeia archaeon | reverse complement strand
CTTTGTCATCCTTTTCTTTTTTAAATTTCTCTGTAATATCATTAAGGTCATGTCTGTCTTTCTCTAGTATCCTAATATTTTCTCTGTACCTTTTATCAACCTCCAATAATCTATCGACCAATTTCTCATCAACATTTTTATTATTACATGCCTTTTTAATCTTATCTGTGTTCTGGCGGATAGAATTAATGTCTAGCATAATTTTATTTTAACAAAGTTATAAACCCAATTCATTACTAATTTCCTGCATGGCTTTTAAGCTAAGCGCAAAAAATTCGTCCAAAGGAATGCCGAGTTTTTCTTCGCATAAAGCAATATCTTCACGCCTTGTACCAGCAGCAAAAGATTTTTCTTTAAATTTCTTTTTAACCGATTTGACTTCAACAGAGGCTAATTTTTTATCCGGTCTGACCAGAGCAGTTGCCACAATTAAACCGGTTAAAGAATCGCTGATAAAAATTGACCAGTCCATTTTGTTTTTTGGCTCAAGGTCTAAGTCCAAATTATAACAATGGGCTTTGATTGCTTGGTAAACTGATTCAGGCAAATCAGTACCTTCTTTTTTTAAGATTTCCACTGTTTTTAGGCCATGGCCTTTGTAGGTTTTCTGGTCAATTGTTTCGTAATCCAGGTCGTGCAACAAACCGGCCATTGCCCAATCCTGTTCTTTCTCCGGCTCTAATTTTTGAGCCAAAGCCCGCATAATTGCTTCCAAAGCCAGCATATGCTTGATGGTATTTTCGGTTTTAATATATTTTCTTAAAATTTTTATGGCTTCTTCTCTTTTAATCATTTTTTTCCTTTTTTATAATGGGTTGGGGATATCAATAAACTTTATTTCCAATTTAGGAAATTTCTTTTTAATAAAAGCACCTAAGGCTTGAACGCCAAACTTCTCGCTGTTGTAATGGCCCAAGCGAATATAATGAATCCCTGCTTCTTTGGCCCAAGACTCTGTCCATTCGGCGGTTTCTCCGGTCAAATAAACATCTACATCTTTATCGATTGCCTCCGGAAAAACATAAGGACCACCACCAGATACAATACCGAATTTTTTGATTTTAGCTGAACCATATTTAAATATTTTTACTTCAGAACCGAAAAGCTTCTTAACCTTTGCTAAAAAATCGTCAATTTTAATCGGCTTTTTATATTCTGCTTCCCAACCCCAATAAAGTTTGTTTAGGTAACCAAATTTTTCTCCTTTTTCCGCTCCTAAAAGTTTGATGATTTGGCTATTGTTTCCTAATTGAGGATGATTGTCCAAAAACAAATGATAAGTTAACAAAGTCATGTCATTATCAAACAAAACTTTAAGCCTTTGTTTTAAGACTTTAGTAATCGGCATATTTACCTTGGGTCCCAAAATGCCATGATGAAGAATAATCATATCAGCCTGCCACAAAGCGGCTTTTTCAAATAACTTAAGGCAAGGAGAAACGCCTAAAGCAATTTTTTTAACCTCTGATTTTCCTAAAACCTGAATGCCGTTGAATAAATAAGGATCTTTATCAACTTCAACTTCTAAAGTTTTATTGATAAAAGCAATAAGTTCATCTCTATCCATCTTACCTCCTTGTATTAGTGTAGTAATACAAAACGTTTATTGAACAATACCTGCTAATTCTAGTTTGCCACCACAGTATTTAAGAATCATCTCAATCACTTCTTTTAAAGATTTTTCTACCTGGTTTCTGCTAATCTCATAAACCCCTTCGGCATTAATCAAAAGATTTTTAGTTTTTTCCGTCACCCTAGTTCTTTGGGCATCTTTATAATTAAAATGAATATTATAACCCTCTATCTTATCGAAATAAGCGACTTCTCCTAGATTATAATCTGTAATTTCTTTATCACCTAGTAAATGAATCTTTTCGCCTTTTTTGGCAAACCTTAAAACCGTAGGAAATTTAATTTGATCTAAATTAAAAGCGCCAGCAGAAACCCTTTTTTTCATTACCACCAGATTATAAGCATCAACACAGGTATTAACATTGGGTAAAGGTTTTGCTTGAGCTATGCGTCGGAGCAACGCCTCAGGCGACGGCCTTTTCGAATGCCAATCTACTCCCGTCTCTTTGTAAATCCTTCTATAGCTTTTGATTTCCGGATATTGACCAATATCTTGAGTAGTCAAACCTTGTTGAGAGTGAATAAAATTACTAATTTCCTGCTCAAGTTTTTTATCTTCTTTTTTAATTTTAACTCCTTTAATAATAGCTAAACCTACGGTGACCGAAGGATATTTTTGCTTAAATTGTTGGTCAATAGAAAATAAATCTGGTCTATCAATAATTTCATATAAATATTCTTTCTTTTTTTCTTTAGTTTTTTGAACCTCTTTAAATCTTTTAATCACAAACTTTTTGTCTTTGTCGAGTAAAAACCAGGCGGCTTTTGGACCGTAGCTTTTTCCTGTCAAAGCCAAATAAATTGCTTGGAAAGCTTTTTTAGGCGGAATTTTTAATTTTTTGGCGAGATTATAAAGTTCAACCTGCAACTCTTCCGGTTGCCAAGCTTTAACATTGAGTAAATCAGCCACTTTGGCTAAATATTGCTTCTGCTCCAAAACTAGATTTTTAGCTTCTTTAGAAACTTTTTTAACCACGGCATATACCAATTCTTTGGGCGCATATTTTTTCAGCCAAATTCGGGCATAATAGATTCTTTCTTTGAGAATCTTTTTTTCCAGTTGGCTTAACTTAATGCCTTTGATTTCGGTAAACTTCCGTTCCAGGTTTATTCCCGGCTGCTGTAAATAATTAGCCACATCCCTAAATCTGGGGTAAAAAGGTTTGCTTTTGGGAATCGGACCTACTTGAGACATTTGCCAAATTCGTGCGAAGTCACTTTTTGTACCCTCTTGAAAGTACTCTACGCCAAAATGATCATACTCGTCAAAAAGGTCCAAAATGCTTTCATTATTGTTGGGGTCAAAAATAATCGCTTTGCGGTAATTGGGTTTTGAGATTAAGAAACGCAGAATTTGAGGAGGCAAAGCTCCACTTACTTCTCTGGCTGACACACCTACACCTTTAGAAGAAGACATTTTTGTGCCGCCTCTGGCCAAAAACCATTCGTATAAAAAAGCAAAAGGCGGAGGATAATTAAACACTTGCTCGCAGATGGCCGAAGACAAATCATGAGAGCCGCCTTTACTCATATGGTCTTTACCTGCTCCTTCTACGGTGACACCAATCACTTTCCAATGAGCGGCCCAGTCTACTTTCCACATGAGCTTGCCGGTACCGTTGAAAGGCGAAATTTTTCCTTTATAGCCGCAGCCTTCAGCCCAGGCAACCAAATCTTTTTTACAGGCAAAACTTACCTTTTTACCATCCCAGTCGTAAACCATGGTTGTACCTACTTTGCCGCACTGAGGACAAATTACTTGAAAAGGATACCAATCCTTGGGCTTATCATAACCGGAAATTTCTTGGTATAACTTGCGAACTTTCTTAACTTTAGTTAAAGCTTCGGTAATAGCTTGATTGAATTTGCCTTGCTGATAATATTCGGAAGACCAAATGATTTTTGGCCTGCAACCCAGTTTCTTAAAGACATCAATAAACTCTTTTGCATATAAACGGCTAAAAGATTGATGCCCCGGCTCCGGAGAAGGGATTTTAAATAACGGCCAACCTAAATATTTTTTAAACTTTTCCGGCAAATAATGAGGAAAAGCATCCATTGGATCCATGTCATTGAAAACCCAAGTGTAGTCAACCTTTTTTCCTTTTTCTTTTAAAGCTTTGAAAATAAGGTCATGGACAATCACTCCCCTTAAAGC
>DATKWX010000013.1:0-5000 GCA_035529355.1 Bathyarchaeia archaeon | reverse complement strand
TTGCTGAAATTTCAGAAAAAAAAGGCTAAGTTTTCCTTCGAGCAATTAAAGCCAAAAAGCGATTTACCACAATTTTTGCTGGTTGATACTGGTCGACCAATTGAAACGACTGGTGAAATGGTGACATTAGTAAGATCAAAGATTAATCCGCCAGCTGGCGGACAAAAATTAATCCAAGATATAGGCAAAATAACCAGGAAAGTTATAGCCGGTTTTGATAAAAATCAGTTTAGTAATCTAAAAGACCTAATTTCAGAAAATGAAAGATTATTGGAGCAATTAGGTGTGGTAGGAGAAAAAGCAAAAAAGATTATTAGGTTGATTGAAAAAAACGGCGGCGCTGGGAAAATCTGCGGTGCTGGTGGAGTAAAAACAGGGTCAGGAATGATTTTAGTTTATCATCCGGAAATTAAAAAGATAATTAGAGTTTTAGATAGTCACGGTTTAGATTATTCGAGAATAAAGTTAGGTCAGGAAGGAGTAAGAGTGGAAAAATGAGAAAAATTACTGATGATACCAAGGAAATATTTGAAATCGTGGATAAAAAAGGGCAAGTTATAGGTAAAGCCCAGAGGAACAAATGCCATCAGGATGAAAACTTGATTCATCAAGCAGTACATTTATATATCTTTAATCAGAAAAATCAGGTGTTGCTTCAAAAAAGAAGTGCAACCAAAGATTTATATCCCGGGTGTTTTACTGCTTCTGCGTCAGGTCATCTAAATATATCTGAAGGGTTCAAAAAGGCAGTTTTAAGAGAGGCAAAAGAAGAATTAAGCATTGATTTAAAGAAAAAAGACTTAAAAGCAATTGGCAAATTTTTAATAAAAGCACCCACAGAAACAGAATTGATTATGGTTTTTTTTACCACTTTTTCTGGTTTTTTAAATCCAGCAAAACAAGAAGTTGAAGACTTGGTTTGGTTTGATCCAGACAGACTTTTTGATTTAATCAAAAATAAAGAAATTAAACTCACACCATCAACTTATTATTTTCTGACCCATAAAAAAATAATTAAAGCAATAAAGGACTATTTTAAACAATGATTCAAGTGTCTGCACCAGGAAAATTAATGCTTTTTGGCGAACATGCCGTTGTTCATGGTAAACCTTGCATTGTTACCAGCGTTGACCAAAGAATTGAAGTTAAAGCCAATTTTAACGGCGCTAATGAGTTAGTGGTTAATGCTCCTCAGTTGGGAATTAAAGATTATAAGCAGACCGTGATGCAACTTTGCCGTCAGGAAATGCCTAAACAAATGTGTTTTATTGAAGCCACCGTCAAAAGATTTTATCAAAAATATGGGCTTAAAAAAGGTTTAAATATCACTACCCACAGCCAGTTTTCTCATACTTTTGGTTTTGGTTCTTCGTCGGCGATAACTATTGCTACGGTCAAGGCTTTATCGCTACTTTACCAAATAAAAATGAGCAATAAAGAAATTTTTGACTTAGGTTACCAGGCAGTTTTGGATATCCAAGGAGTGGGAAGCGGCTTTGACTTAGCCGCTGCCTTATGGGGTGGGACCTTATTTTACAGAAAAGCAGCCAGCGTAGTGGAGCAGCTTAAGATTAAAAGCCTACCTTTAATTGTTTGTTATTCCGGAGTTAAGGCAGACACACCGACTTTGGTTAGGCAAGTAGCCGAATTGAAAAGAAAACAGCCGAAAAAAGTAATAAGAATTTTTAATCAGATAGAAGAAATCACTTTTAAAGCCAAAAAACTCCTTGAGCAAAAAAAATGGCGAGAGCTGGGAGGCTTGATGAACCAGAACCAGAAACTTTTAGAAAAACTTGAAGTTTCGACCATGCTTTTAGAAAAATTAATCAAAGCTGCTTTGAATGCCGGCGCTTTAGGTGCCAAACTTTCCGGCGCTGGCGGCGGTGATAATATTATTGCCCTTTATCCAACAAATAAAAGAAAAAAGATTGGACAGGCTTTAAGGAAAGCCGGAGGACAAATAATGAAGGTAAAATTAAATTCTAAAGGAGTCATTTTTTCTATCAGCTAGGAGCTGATAGAATAACTCAAAGGAGGTAAAAATGAAAGCCACTGCTAAATCACCAACGAATATTGCCTTCATCAAATATTGGGGTAAGAGAGATGAGAGTTTAAGAATACCGGAAAATGATTCTATAGCAATGAATATAGATGGTCTTTATACAGTTACTACGGTGGAATTTGCTGATAAATATAAGAAAGACAGCTTTTATTTAAAAAATGAACTAGTGGATAAGAAGGAAGCAGAAAAGGTTTTTATACATTTAGATAGGATTAGAAAATTAGCTAAAATTGATTATAAGGCAAAAGTAGTTTCTTATAATAATTTTCCTAAGAGTACTGGTTTGTCTTCATCAGCCTCAGGTTTTGCTGCTTTGACTTTGGCAGCAGCAAAGGCCGCGGGATTAAAATTAAGCGAGCGAGAACTTTCCAGATTAGCCCGGGTTGCTTCTGGTTCAGCCTGTCGTTCTATTCCAAATGGTTTTGTGGAATGGAGAAGCGGAAAAGACGATAAGACTTCTTACGCCTATTCTGTTTTCCCAGCTGGTCACTGGTTACTTTATGATGTAGTAGTGATTGTCAGTGAAGAAAAAAAAGAAATAGGCAGTACGGAAGGGCAAAAATTAGCTAAAACAAGTCCTTTTCTCGAAGCCAGACTGAGAGGAATCAGAAAAAAAATAATCCTCTTGAAAAGATATCTTAAACAGAAAAAGTTTTCTGAATTTGGCAAACTTGCTGAGGAAGAAGCACTCAATATGCATGCCGTGATGATTACTTCCTCGCCGCCATTACTATACTGGACAGCAAATACATTGAAACTAATGAAATTAATCCAGAAATGGCGCCAAGAGGGTTTAGAGAACTACTTTACTATAAATACCGGTCAGGACGTACACATTTTAGTTTTAAAGAATAATTTAGAGAAGCTTAAAAATAATTTGGCAAAGTTAGCTTTTATTAAAAAGATTATTGTTAATCAACCGACTGTGGGTGCTAGAATAGTTAATAAACATTTATTTTAATAATTTCCGCATAATTCCTGCACATTTAACGCAAAGAAATAAAATGAGTTTACCCAAACATGTAGCGATTATCGTAGACGGCGATCGCCGGTGGGCGCGAAAGAAAGGCTTACCTGATATTAGCGGCCACAAATATGTTACTGATAAAATTATTGAACCTATTATCTTTCGCTGTTTAGAGCTTAGTATTCCTTATGTAACTTTTTGGGCATTCTCAACTGAGAACTGGAAAAGAGGGAAAAGATTTGCCTCAGCATTATTTTCTCTTCTTCGTCAAGGCTTGAGAAGAAGCATGGAGAGATATAAAAAAGCAGGCGTAAGGTTAAATACAATTGGAGATCTTTCTAAATTACCCAAAGATTTAGTCAAAGATATAAAACATTGGCAGGACGAAAGTAAAAATAATAAAAAAATCACTGTAACTATGGCTTTAAATTATGGTGGGAGAGACGAAATAATCAGGGCTATAAATAAGCTCATAAAGTCAAAAAGTGGTAAGCACCTCCGAGGTGAGGTTGCGCCTGCGGCGCACCTCGGAGGTGAAATTGTTGAAAAAGATTTGGAGCAATATTTGGACACACATAGCATTCCCGACCCGGATCTGATTATCCGTACCGGCGGCAGTCAGCGCATGTCTGGATTTATGCTCTGGCAGGCAGAATATGCTGAGTTTTATTTTACCGATGTTTTAATGCCGGATTTTACGGTTAAAAAGCTTGATCGGGCGCTTAAGGAATTCAGTCGAAGGCAGAGGCGATTTGGGAAATAAGTAAGCGTAAAGATTAACTTGTATTTTAATCTTCACAGTGTTTTAAATCCGAAGACAGTTTCAAGTAGTTTGATCAGCCAGAAAGAAACAAAGAGAATGACAAAACCAATGACCGCACTGGTGAGTATGGCTGAGGCTTTTTTGTTTTTTTCTTCATCGCCGGCAGAAGTCAGCATCAGGAATCCGGCAGCGATGAGCATGAAAAATAAAATTAGGCCGGCCAAGGGGAAAATGTATTTTAAAGCTTCGTTGATAACATCAGCTACGGTATTGAATTTAAAACCACTGGGATAATCCAGGCTAACACCTTCGCTATCTGGGCCGGGAAGAATAAGTTGATAAAACATAAATTCAGACTATTAGGCTATTAGAGATCTAAAACTCTATTACTCTAACTTATTGCCATCCTGGAATTTGCAGGATAGTGAAACCGATAAATCTTAGCAAGAAAAGAGCAAAAACAATAAAGAGGATGCCGGCAATAGCTGATCCCAAAAGCTGTTGTCCTGCCTGAAGCTTGTCTGGGTCGCCGCTGGAAGTCATGATTTGAAATGAGGCGAAAAGCATAAGCAGAAAACCTAATCCTCCGGCAAACATAATAGCATATTTTAAAAGCCATTCAATGATTCCTCGAGGTTGAGTAGGAAAACAGCCAAGGGCAGTTTCGATATGACTACAGTGTTCTTTAATGCATCCTCCCCATTCATCATATTCATCACAAACCTGAGCTCCGGAACAACACTCTGGTTCAAGTAGAGTAATTTGTTTTCCTTCTCCTGAGGCTTCTGGTTGGGGTGGAGGGGAGGCATTAGCTCCAATACTGAAAGTACCGTTACATACAGGATCTCTATTACAGTATTCATAATACCTTTCCCTTCTTTGTTCTGGTCCTAGACCTTCAGGAGTACAAAATTGTCCTAGGGTTCGTTTATGAGCACACCATTCATAATCGCCTTCGCTAAAAGGACCTATAGAATACGTGTCACTACCATTTTCATCTAATTGTGAAGTGCGCGCCATAACTACACCATCGGGAGATAAAGTTCTAATACAGATTTGACTATCAGTAAACTCAGGTTTATTGATATTAATTGTTACCCTTTCTTCTTGTTTACAATTTGTTTCGCAACTTATTGTACAACTAGGTTGGGAATTTACTAAGCTCGGGAAAAAGAAGGAAAAGATAAAGATAATAAGGGAAAGACTAA
>DATKWX010000012.1:0-3175 GCA_035529355.1 Bathyarchaeia archaeon | reverse complement strand
CGCTTTGGCAATTTTCACCATAGTTTCAATAGTCGGGTTAAGCGTATCTCCTGCCTCAATTTTCGTAATTGTATTAAATGAAACGTAAGCAAATTTAGAAAGTTTATCTTGAGAAATACCTTTTTTGTGTCGGTAATTTCGAATATTTCTTGCTATTGCTGGTAATTTTTTTCTTGACTTATTCATAAAACTTTAATATTATAATAATATATATGATAATTATAATAGATACAATACTTTTTTGTCAACTCTAAAGACATTTTAGAAATAATGCTAAATAAAAAAGATCTATCTTTGGTTGGAGCTACTTTGTATTTATGCGAAGGTACTAAAGCTAGGGTTGATTCACGGGGTACAAAAAATTTTTCAGTTGAGTTTACCAATATAGATCCTCGTACTATAAAAATATTTTTAGAATTTTTAAGAAAAGTAATAAAAATAGACGAAAAAAGACTAAAAGCACAACTTTTTTACTATCCTGACCATACAGTTGAAAGATTAATTGATTATTGGTCAAAAGTAACACAAATTCCAAAGGAAAGATTTACAAAGCCTATTAAATTAATACAGAAAAATAAAAAGTATAAACCTAACCCAAAAGGGATATTAAAAATTAGATACCACCACAAGATACACTTTTTAAAAATTCAGGGTATAATAAATAAGATTTTTGGTAGTTAGCCTTTGGAGGAGTCGCCTAATGGCTATGGCACGTGCTTGGAGAGTACGCGTCCGCAAGGACTTGCGAGTTCGAATCTCGCCTCCTCCGCCACGCTGAGCGTGGCTTTTGAGACGCTAAGTGTCTCGCCACGTACAAATTTTCAAGAGAAAATTTTACGTGGTTAGGACGTTGAACGTAATATTTTGCTTTGCAAAATAAACGTTCTTACGCCTCGCCCCCTCTCCCTAATTTATGTCACTAACCAAACTTAAACAAGAATTAAATTTTCTTAAAAACAAGGAAAAAGCCAAAAATTATAGCCGGTTTTTCAAAACCGGAAAAGGAGAATATGGTGAAGGTGATGTTTTTTTAGGCATAAAAGTCCCTGTCCAAAGGCAGATAGCCAAAAAATATAGTACTTTAAGCCTTGCTGATTTAGAAAACCTTCTTTCCAGTAAAATTCATGAATACCGATTAACTGCTTTACTTATCTTAGTAGAAAAATATCAAAAATCACCTGAAAAAGAGCAAAAACAAATTTTCAACCTTTATTTGAAAAATACCAAATATATTAACAATTGGGATTTGGTTGATTTAAGCGCCCCGAAAATTGTGGGCACCTATCTTTTGACACACCAAAATCGCAAAATTTTATATCAACTGGCACACTCCCGTAATTTATGGGAAAAAAGAATAGCTGTTCTTGCTACTCTTAGCTTTATTAAAGAAGGTCAATTTTCCGATTCATTAAAAATCAGCCAAATTTTACTCCACGATAACCATGATTTAATTCATAAAGCAGTTGGCTGGATGTTAAGAGAAGTAGGTAAAAAGGATTTAAAAAAGGAAGAAGAATTCTTAAACAAACATTACCAAACCATGCCTAGAACAATGCTAAGATACGCTATTGAAAAATTTCCTGAAGCTAAAAGAAAATTCTACCTGAAAAAATCAAGGTAATTTAAATTAAAGTCTGTTGTTTTTCAATCTCTCTTATCTTTTCTTTTGCTTTTTGCAAGGCTTGTTTTTCAGCTTTAAAAGCCAACATCTTAAAGGCTTTTTTATACCCATACCAACCAGCTTCACTCATTTCCCAACCATGGTCTTTAGACTTTCCCGATTGATATTCTGCCAAGTAAAAACTCACGGTCTTAAAAACTCTAATTTTGCTCCCACCTTGTTCCTGATACACCATCACTCTCCTTGTTGATTGTGCTTGATTTGGAGTTTGGGTTTCAAGGTCTTTAAAATCTGCCATATAAACGTATTTTGCTTGGTGAAGTGGCTTTTCATCTAAAAGCCTCGCCTTTACACCCATTTCTTCTTCTGTTTCCCTTACCGCTGTTTGCCAGCCTCGCTCGCCTTTTTCAATCAAACCTTTAGGTAAAACCCACTTATGGTATCCTGAATGTTTACCAAGAAGAAACTTTACTTCCACGCCTTTGCTTTCGCGTTTAAATACGACGCAGCCGGCTGAAAATTCTCTTTTGAATTTGATTAAATTAGTGTTTGATTTTTTCATTGATAAATAAGTTGTTTACACTTTAAAATTTATTAAATTTTAAAGTGCTCCCGGACAGAATCGAACTGTCATCAGCGGTTCCGGAAACCGCTACTCTATCCATTAAGCTACGGGAGCTTATCTTCAAGTTTCCTTTTGCAAGCATATCCGGAAATGCCTTTGAATTGGTCAACCGGATATCTTTTTTTCACTTTTTTAATTTTCTCCCAAAAAGCCTTACTTAAATCAATTTTTAAAGAATCTGCCAAGAGTAGTAAACCGTGTAAAACATCAGCCATCTCATGACTGATTTTGTAAATTCTTTTCTTATCTTTTTTAATTTCTTCATTTGAGTCCCAAACCAAATGTTCAACCATCTCACCTACTTCTCTGACAATATCCAAAGCCATATTTTTCGGGGAATGAAACTTTTCCCAGTCGCGGTCTTTACTAATTTTTATAACCGCCTTTTGCATTAATCGCAAATCATATTTATTAATCATTTATTTTTAGATTTCTAATAAGATATAAAAGAATTCCATTTTTGAGGGACGTACCAGACGGTACATCCCTCACGCACAACTATTCTAATACGTTTATACTAAGCCCAAAGTTTAATAGGCTAACACTGGCGCAGCCATGCATCGACTGGTGCGTGGCGGAGGAGACAGGATTCGAACCTGTGTGGGCGTCAAACGCCCCGACGGTTTTCGAAACCGGGTCAATAGGCCACTCTGACACTCCTCCTAAAAAATAAACTTAAAATCCTAAATAAAAATTAGAAATTTTTCTGGTGTCGCGTAATAAATCAAAGATTTAAACGCGACTAACCACGTTTGAATTTTTTTTGAAAATTTATTACGTGGTGCCTCCGGACAGAATCGAACTGTCATCTTCGGTTCCGCAAACCGATGCTCTATCCGTTGAGCTACGAAGGCTTATCCGCCAATCAGTAGGCTTAACTTTCCAGTGGCACTTTTTTTTGAAGCCAATCAGCTGCTTTATCCATTAAG
>DATKWX010000011.1:0-10891 GCA_035529355.1 Bathyarchaeia archaeon | reverse complement strand
TTATTGTTTCCAATATTTAACATCACTCCACCAGCATCAGTTTTATGAATAATATCCTCGGAGATTATCTTCATCACCACCGGGTAACCAATCATTTCGCTAAACTTGACCGCTTGTTTTTTAGTTTTAGCCTCAAGACTTCTAGGTACGGGAATACCCGCTTGTTTCATAACTTCAGCTGCTTCGGAAGCTAAGAAGAAACCTCTTTTGATATCCCTAACTCTTGTAATAATTTTTTTAACCCCTTCTTTATCAATTGTCAATTTATGAATTTCACCTTTACTTTTATGCTTGTAACGATAGTTGAAATAGCTGGCGCCTAAACAAGAAACCGCTTCATCAACATCTCCAAAAATGGGAATTTGTTTTTTACTTAAACGGTTAATGCAGTTTTTAATACCGTTTCCACCCAAAAAAGAAAAAACTATTGGTTTAACCAACCGGCTTGTGATAAATGTTTCTTCCGTTAAAAAGGCCAATTTTTTAACATTCAAAACCGCGGTTTCACAACCCAAGCAAATTATCGAGTGAACATTAGGATTTTCAATGGCCGCTTTAAGGACTTTTTTATAATCCGACGTACTCGCTTGCCCGGTAAGGTCAATCGGGTTTTTAAAAGAGCCAAATTCCGGCACTGCTCCTTGACCAATTTTTTTTAGCGTCTTAATATCCGTAAAAAGTTTGACCCGATGTCTTTCGCATGCATCAGTGGCCAATACTCCCACTCCTCCGCCATTAGTGATAATAAGGGCATTTTCGCCTTTTGGAAAAGAGGAGTTGGAGAAAAATTTAATTCTGGTAATCGCTTCCTGTAAGGTAGCGGCCCTGATAGTGCCGTATTGCTTCATGATGTCAGAAAAAACCTTATTTTCACCGGCTAAAGACCCGGTGTGAGAGGCGGCGGCCATGGCTCCGCGAACGGACTTGCCGGATTTTAAAATGATTACCGGTTTTTTTTGCGTAGCTGCTTCCAAAGCTTTAATGAATTTCCTGCCATTTTTCAACCCCTCAATATACATAAAAATAACCTTGGTGTTTTTATCTGACGCCAAATATAAAAGCAACTCGTCCTCGGTAATATCAGCTTTATTACCGACAGATATAATAGCTGATAAACTAATTCCCTCTGTCTGCGTTTTACCCATTAGGGCAATACCCAAAGCACCGCTTTGAGTAATAATGGCTACATTGCCAGGTTTAATGTTGTTGGGACCAAAAGTAGCATTTATCGGTGCTAAAGAGGAATACAAGCCAAAAACATTTGGTCCTAATATACGCATGCCATGTTCATGCGCATATTTGACAATCTTTTTTTCCTCTTTATCATTACCCACTTCGGAAAAACCTGAGGTTATAATCGAGCAGAATTTTACTTTTTTTTGGCTACATTCTTTTACCGCCTCAAAAGTGAATTTTGCCGGAATGACAATACAAGCAAGGTCAACTTCACCTTTAATCTCTAGCACAGATTCATAAGCAGGGTAATCAAGTATCTTTTCAGCGTTTGGGTTTATGGGGTAAATTTTCCCCGAATAGCCGCTCCCTATAATATTTAACAAAAGCTTGTGGCCGATTTTGCTTTTGTCGCGCGAGGCGCCGATTACGGCTACGGATCTTGGTTTGAATAAATATTCTAAGTTGGCATTTGGCACAGGTGAATTATACACATAAAATATGGCATAAAAAAGGGCTGATTTGCATTTAGGCGATCCTTCGCGACTTTAACATCAGGGAAGGATAAGTGACTCACCGGAAGGTAAGTGAGAAGAATCAGTTTAATAATACGCTTCGGAGTCGTCAACCCCACCGAAGCTCCGACGTTAAGTCGGATCAAAGGGGACATATAGATAACATCTTCCGCTTGCCATCTGGGATACATTTGAGGGTTGACAACTATTTTAGCAAGGTTTAACATAACTTCTTGTTTACTCCGTCAGTCTTTTGGTTTAAGATAGTAAAAGAAAAATGGTAAGATCATTTGTTAATATTTTAATTGGCGGAAAAGCCGGAGAAGGAGTAAAGGTAACCGGTCTTATCTTAGCCAAAACACTTTCTCGTTTGGGATATTCGACTTTTTCTTATCAGGAATACCCTTCTTTGATTCGGGGAGGTCATAACAGCTTCCAGATTCACGCTTCGCTTGATAAAGCTTTTTCCCAGCTTTCGAAAGTTGATTTGCTTTTGGCCTACGATCAAGCAACGCTTAAAATCCACCAAAAAGAGCTGAATGGGGACTCACTCATAATCTATGATCCAGATGACGGAAAACCTCAAGCGGGGTTCGTAGGAAAGTATGAAAGTATTCCCATGAATAAAATTGCTCTTAAAAACGGTAATCCATTAATGGCCAACAGCGTTGCTTTAGGAGCAGCCCTACAGTTAATAGGATTGTCCTTAGGTTCTTTAAAAAATATTTTAAAGGAATCTTTTTCTAATAAAGGTGATGAAGTTGTTTTGGCTAATCAGCGCAGTAGCCAAGAAGGTTTTGATTATGCCAAAAGGAATTATGCTAAAAACAGCTTCATTTTAAGTCAACCGATTACTAAAAATAAGAGAATGGTTATTACCGGTAATGAGGCTTTGGCTTTGGGTGCTTTAGCCGGTGGTCTTAAGTTTTACACCAGCTATCCCATGACCCCGGCAACTTCTATTCTGCATTATTTAGCTTCAAAAGCGGAAAAAGCCAATATCATCGTTAAGCAGCCTGAGGATGAAATTGGGGCTGTTAATCAAGCGGTGGGCGCTTCTTTTGTTGGAGTGAGGACAATGACCGCCACTTCCGGCGGCGGATTTTGCCTAATGACCGAAGGTTTGGGACTTAGCGGAATAACTGAAATCCCAATAGTCATAGTTAACTCAATGCGGCCAGGTCCGGCTTCAGGTATGCCCACCTTAAGCGGCCAAGGAGATCTTCAATTTATGATCCATGCGGCTCAAGATAATTTTCCAAGAATTGTTTTGGCGCCAGGCGATGCAGAAGAATGCTTTAAGCTAGCTAAAAAAAGCTTTTATTTAGCGGAGAAATTCCAAGTTCCGGTAATAATCCTAATGGATAAAAATATCTCGGAAAGCTATTATTCGAATCCTCCTTTCAAATCAGAACATCAAAACGCACGCTTATCATTTACTAAACCCAAAAAAGGTTTTTTAAGATACAAGCTAACCGAGAACGGAGTTTCTCCCAGATGTTTAGTAGGTGAAAAGTATGGAACGCACCTTTGCAACAGCTATGAGCATGATCAATACGGGTTGGCGACCGATGATGCTGAACAAAGAACCAGGATGATGGATAAAAGAAGCAGGAAATTCAATGTAATAAAGCATGAGATGCCTTTGCCAAAGATATATGGAAATCCCCAGGCAAAAAAATCGCTTATTTCCTGGGGATCAAACAAAGGTCCAATTTTGGAGGCCTTAAAAAATCTCCCCCAGATAAACTTCCTGCATTTATCCGGGCTTTGGCCATTTCCAGCCCAATCAGTAAAAAACTTTATTGAAAACAGCCAAAAAGTATTCTCCCTAGAATGTAATTCAGCCGGTGAATTAGCTTGTTTAATCAGAGAACAAACAGGTATTAAAATAGAAAAAATGCTTAAATATGACGGTCGGCCTTTTTATCCTGAAAAAATCGTAAAAAAGTTTAACCATAGAAAGAGGGAATAAATGGATAAGTATGCAACTAAAGTAAAACCCACCTGGTGTCCCGGGTGCGGTGCTTTTGGAGTTTTAACTGCCTTAAAACAGGCTTTTAGCCAATTGTATCTTGATCCGGATGATATTTGCCTTTTTTATGACATTGGTTGTTCTTCTAATATGGCTAATTTTTTAAAAACCTACGGGTTTAACGGGCTTCATGGCCGCAGTCTACCGGCCGCTGTCGGAGCCAGCCTTAGCCATCATAAGATCCCCATTATCTCCATTGCTGGAGATGGTGGCGCTTATGGAGAAGGCCTAAATCACTTCATAGGCTCTTGCCGGGCTAACTTTAAACTCACTTTCTTAGTATTCAACAATCAACTCTATAGTCTTACAACCGGCCAAACTTCACCAACCACCTTTAAAGGAAGAAAAACTAAATCTACCCCTTCCGGAGTAATTGAGGAGTCATTCAACCCCCTGGTAACGGCCATCGTCAACCACTGTTCTTTTGTCGCCCGGGGATTTAGCGCTGATGTTCAGCATCTTACCGATTTGATAATAAAAGCCTTAAATCATCCTGGGTTTAGCTTTATTGATATTCTTTCTCCCTGCGTTACTTGGAACAAAAAGGATCAACCCTTATCTTGGTATCAGGAAAGGGTTTACAAACTCAAAAAAGATGGTTACCCAAGAGAGGAAGCGCTCAGGTTTGGTTTTGAAGAACCGGAGAAACTTCCAATTGGCATATTCTATAAAGAAAACAGGCCTTCGTACCAAAAAATGTTGCCTCAACTTAGTAAAATTCCTTTGGTTAAACAGTCAATTAAGAAAATCAATATTGCTAATTTGATAGAAGAATTTATTTAATGTTAAATTTTATTCTTCAGCCTCTAGCTCAATTGGTCATCAACATTGTTGACTCTCTAGGCCTTGCCGGAGTTTTTCTGGGAATGATGCTCCAGTCAGCTTGTATTCCTTTGCCTTCGGAAATTATCCTCCCTTTTGCGGGATTTTTAGTTTCTCAGGGTATTTTTGATTTTTGGCCGACCATTCTTATGGCTCTTTTAGGCGGATTTGTTGGCTCAAGCATTGCTTTTAGCTTAGGCTATTTTAAAGGAGAAACTTTTATCCGTCAGCTAATCAAAAAATACGGCAAATACATCCTTGTCTTTGAGTACGAGCTTAACGACGCCCAAAAATGGTTTCGTCAATACGGACAGATGATTACTTTTATTTCCCGAATTTTGCCAGTGGTTAGGACTTTTATTGCGCTGCCGGCGGGGATGTCAGGCATGAGTTTTATAAAATTTATTGTTTTTGTTTTGGCTGGTGATTTTCTCTGGTCATTGTTGCTGGTTTATTTTGGCCTCGTTCTTGGTAACAATTGGGTCGATTTAAAGGTTTATTTTGAGAAGTTTGACCTTTTATTACTTTTTTTTGGGGTCGCCGCGGTGGTCTGGTATATTAACCACAAACTTAAAAAAAACCATCGTCATTTGGACCAATAGGTTCTGACAATGGACATCAGTCTGCCTTGAATCGTCACTTTATCAGTATAAAGATGAGATTCATTGGATTTAATTGGCTCCAGTCTGACTCTGGTTGTTTCCTGGAAAAATCTTTTTAAAACCGCCACTTTATTTTCCAAAATAGCAATGATAATATCTTTATCTTTTACGTTACTTTCTTCTTCTAAAACGAGTAAATCCCCATCAAGGATTGCCTCCTGCTCCAGTTGGTCACCCTTAACTTCTAGGATAAAAGTTCTCTTTTTAGAGCTGGCCATTGAAGGAGCGACACCGAAAAAAACATTAGTCTCCGCATATGGTTGAATTGCTTCACCTGCTGAAAAATACCCGACGATGGGGATTTTGACACCGCTATCGATATCGGAAAATTTTTTATCCACAATCTCCACTTTTCTGGTTTTGCCTTTACCGATAACGCGGATCACGCCTTTTCTTCTCAGCTGATCCATGTGTTCGTGGACCGTCGCTAATGAATTCAGGTGCATAGCGTCGGCAATTTCTCTTAAGCTCGGGGCTGTCCCATTTCTTTGGATGTATTGAGCGAGAAAGTCTAGTATTTGTCTTTGTCTTTCATAAATGATTACGGGCATGCTATCTCCTTTCTTGGCATTTAATATGTAAAAATTATGGGTTAATTATGGTTAATTTCAGTTTGAAGCAAAAAATTTTTTTTGTCAACTATAACTTTCCCCATCACTCTTTTAAATTTTCTAGCTGGTTTTGATTGCCGTAGAGAAACCAGTTTATTCGCCAGAAACCAAGGTCTTTTCTCACCTGTCTTTTCTCACCTGCGAGGTGAGTCAATCTTGACACCTCGGTAAATCTGGACTAGAATTTTATTAAATAAAAAAATGCCCGGAAGAACAGAAATTCTCGCAACAGATGAAATTTATCATGTTTATAATCGGGGAGTGGCTTCTCAACCAATTTTCTTTACTAATAAAAATTATCAAAGGGCTGTAAGCACAATTTTTTATTACTGTAATCAAAATCTTCCTTTAAGGTACTCTGATTTTATTGTTCAATCTCATGATAAAAAAATCGAAATTCTTGAAAAACTGAAGAACGAAAAAAAATTCTTAGTAGAAATTATCGCTTTTTGCTTAATGCCTAACCACTTTCATTTTCTTTTGAAACAGGTTATTGATAATGGTATATCTAATTTTTTAAGCAAGTTTACTAATAGCTATACTCGATATGTTAACAGCAAAAATAAAAGGAGCGGATCGCTTTTACAAGGACGGTTTAAGGCAGTCAGAATAGAAAATGACGAACAGTTTTTACATGTAGGCCGCTATATACATCTAAACCCATATAGTTCATATATCGTTAAAAAGCTTCCGGACTTAGAAAATTATCCTTATTCTTCCCTTCCTGAATATTTAAGAAAAACAAAAGCTAATTTTTGTCATAAAAGACTTATTCTAAATCAATTTAAAGATAAAACAGCTTATAAGAAATTTGTTTTTGATCAGGCAAACTATCAGAGAGAACTTCAAAACATAAAACATTTGATTTTAGAATCTTAATTCCCGAGGTGTCTTGAGTATCTCACCTCGCAGGTGGGTTTTTTCTAGACATAATTAATTAAAACTTTTAAAATTAGGGTACATGCCAAAATTTATACAGCCTACGCAAAAACCCCTTGCTTCAGCGAGGGCGATTAAGCGCCTTGAGTGTTGGGTAAAGTTTTCGCTCCTGCCTCGCCGGCAGGCGGGTCGGCGTATGAAAACTACAACAACTAAGAAACCCTGCCTGCACAGGCAGGTGCGGTTTTTAAACAGCGGAGTTTTCATAAAATTAACTGTCGTTTTCATTCTCTTTTTAATAATTTCTCTCCAGCCTAAAACTCAGGTTTATGCTACCCAGGAATTTGACACGGATTATCAAATAAATTACACGGTCAACGACGATGCTTCGGTTTTTGCAGAACAGAAAATTACTTTGACCAACAAACTGCCAAGAGTTTATGCAACCCAATATCAAATCACCTTAGGAACCGTCAACATCAGGAATATTAAAGCCTGGGATGATACTGGACCGCTTGAACCGGAATTAATAACTTCTTCCAACACCACAACCATTAAATTGGGATTAAAACAACAAGTTGTCGGCAAGGATCAACAATTGAATTTTGGCCTAAGCTATTTTTCAACGGATTATACCAGTCTTAACGGTCAGGTTTTAGAAATCGGTGTCCCCAAAATTGCCGACGCTCAAGAACTAAAAAGTCTTCAAGTGGTAATTAAAGTGCCGCAAAGGTTTGAAAATCCCATCTATTTTATTCCTGAACCAGCAAAAACCCAGCGCGAAGCTGGGTTTAACCTTTACTTTTTTTCCAAAAATCAGCTGGTAGATCAAAGTATCGTGGCTTCTTTTGGTGAAAGCCAAATCTTTAACTTTAACCTTTTTTATCACCTTAAAAATTCCGCAAATGCTCCATCTTTGATGGAAATCGCTCTTCCCCCGGATACTCCTTTCCAGAAGCTTTACTTGGAAACCTTAAGCCCTAAACCGCTCAATGTTTACCTTGACAATGATGCAAACTGGCTGGCCAAATATGAGCTTGAACCAAACACGACTTTGGATATTATAGCCACTGGTTCTGCCCAAATATTTTTTGAGCCAAAAACAGAAATAAAAGTTCAACCGGTGGCTGACTTTGACCCCTATCTTAAGTCTTCGACTTTCTGGGAAGTAGACAATGAAGAAATTAAAGAGTTATCCTCGCAATTTAAAACCGTAAAGGAAATCTACCAGTATGTGGTTAAAAACCTTTCCTATAATTATGAAAAAATTAATTCTGACCAGGAAAGACTAGGAGCGGTTGGTGTTTTGTCTCACAAAAATAAAGCGGTTTGTATGGAGTTTACTGACCTTTTTGTAGCTCTGGCAAGGGCAGCCGGTTTCCCCAGTCGAGAAGTTAATGGTTATGCTTATACTAATAACCCCAAACTTAAACCTCTAAGCCTCAGCCACGATATCTTGCACAGCTGGCCGGAATATTATGATAAAGAAAGAAAAATTTGGCTGGCCGTGGACCCGACCTGGGAAAACACTACGGCCGGAATCGACTTTTTCAGCAAACCCAGCCTTAATCATTTTAGTTTTGTCTTTCACGGCCATGACAGCTCTTACCCCTATACTCCAGGTTCATACAAGCAAAATGGTCAGGAAAGCAAAGACGTTCAAGTCAGTTTTGGTAAACTTCCCGAAAAAAAAGAAAGTTTTGACCTGACATTTGATTTTCCCCCAAGACTTATCGCTGGAACCGTACCTAAGGGAATGGTTCGGATCAGCAATTTAGGTAATACCGCCATTTATGAGGATGGCTATGATATTATTCCACCCTTTGGTTTTATTGAACAAAAAATAACCCTTCCCAAATCAAACCTTTTCACTTCCGGCAAGATTAAAACTGAATTTAGCTTTAAAGGTCAAAAAGAATCGGTTGAAGTAGAAGTTATCTCACCGATGATTGCCTTTGTTTTTCCGGGAGCATGCGGCCTAATCTTTGGTTTTGCTTTTTATAAGCTATTGAAAAAATTAAGCAATCACTTTAAAATTAAAAAAGAAAATGAAAAGGTTTCTTAAAAGCTGGTTTATTAATGCCATTGTAATGGTCATTATCGCATGGGTTTACAATGGCATCACTATTTCTTTTTCTCCTTATGATTTTGTTTTGGCTACACTAATTCTCACCATTATTATCAAAGTTGTTAAACCTTTGTTTGAGCTTATTTTCCTGCCTATAAATATCCTTACCCTAGGAGTTTTCCGCTGGCTCAGGACCGTTATTAGTTTGGGAATTCTAAACTACCTTTTGGCGACGGTGACAGTACAGAGATTTTTCTTTCCCGGGTTCGATTGGGGAGCGATGGAAATTAAATCATTTACCGTCTCTGCTTTTTTAAGCCTGATAATTACCGCCCTGCTTTTCAATCTTGTCACCAAAATCGTCCGTTGGCTTATAAGCACCAACTAAAATAAAACTTTCCTGTTTAGCTGGTAAATGGTGGGGTGGCTTAAAAAAACCGCCGGACATTCTTCGGCCAAAAATTTTTGGAAATCAAAATATTTCTCTTTTCTTTGTTCCTGATCGACAATTTTCCGGCCGTCTTCCAACAGTTTGTCAATTTTCGGGCTTTTAAATTTAGTAATGTTTTCCTCCCGGGTTGAGTGCCAAAGTATATACTGGTCCGGGTCTAGTGGTACTTGGAGAACACCTAAAAAAACCTGGAAATCCGGTGCTAAAGCATTTATAAGTTCGATTTCTACTTCCAAATCTAAAGTCTCTATCCAGGATTTTTTTATTTGTTCCGCCAACCCCAAAAATGAGGCATTGGTAGAGATTTTTATCTTTTCCTTCTGGTCAGAAGAATCTTCCTTTTTAAATAGCTCTTTAGCTTTATCAGGACTAAAAGGATAAAGTTTTACATCTGCATTATAAGCCCAAGATTGAGGGCTGATTGTGCCTACAGCCAAGTTTTCACCATCAGGTTTGTCTTTTATGGCATAGGCCAATGCCTGCCTTATGCTTTTATCAGCAAAAAGCGGCAGACTCGTATTAAAAAAGACTGCTAAAAAGTTATCATTGGCAATTCTTGATTGGACGTCAAGGTTTTCGCGCCATTCTTGGTCAATCGTATCTAGCGATAAGGTCTCAAATTCGTCTATCTCGCCTAATTTAAAGCCTAAAATTACGGCCTCAAAAGTCGGGTAAAAACGAAAAGTAAGATCATTTTCTTTTGAAGACAAAGTAAGCTGTTCGACAAAGTTACCTGATTTTTCAAGCCTCTTAATAGAGTAAGGACCGACACCGGTAAAATCCTTTTTAAAAACAGGTTTACTTAAAATAGTCAAAAAAGGAGAAAAAGGCTCCTTTAGTTTGAATCTAATCGACTTGCTGTCCAAAAACTCTTGCTCCACATCAGTAAAACTATATTTAACTTGATCCGCGTTTAGGGGAGTCTTGTCCTGCCAAAATAAATTGTCCTGAAGAATAAAAGTATAGGTTAGACCATCATCGCTGATATCCCAGCTTTTGGCCAAACCAGGCGTCGCTGAACCATCATCAGAAATTGTAGTTAAACCGATACTGAGCAGTTTCAAAATCTCCTCAGGCAGGTCGTCTACGGTATATTTACCAACTTTGGCAACGCGCACATGTCTTTTGGGTCGCGGAATATAGGGTAAAGTTTTATAAATCAAGAAAAAACCGACTATGCCGATCAAAAAACTGGCCATAACCAATCGGCCGTGTTTATTCAAAAAAGCTTTGGTTAACCAGGAAATCAACCTTATTTTTTTAAAAAAAACCATATTAGGCACTTAAAAAGTTTATTACCGAAGTAATCAGAAAAATTATTGCTAAACCAACAGTCAGGCCAAAAAGAATTTTTTCCATACCCCTTTTGGAGTGATAGGAACTTGGCCCGCCAAAGGTTGAGCTTAAACCGGATCCTTCAGATTGAATCACAATCAGAAGAATCAAAAGTGTGCTGACAATAATATGTACCGCACTTAAAAAAACATTCATTTGCTAAGACTATTTTAGTAAAACTGGGTCTTTTTAGCAAGAATATGTACGAGTCACACACATATTAGACTCTAGACCATTGTAAACCAAGTATTGTAAGGGACTTAATTGACCCAAACTTTCATGGGGTCTTTCCCCATTGTAATATAGCAGAAAATCAATCATTTTGTCATTGAATAGTTCA
>DATKWX010000010.1:0-3764 GCA_035529355.1 Bathyarchaeia archaeon | reverse complement strand
ATTGAAGCTCCGAGGGCTAAAAGCCCTCGGATTCTTTCTAATATTTTACCGTGCATTCTCAACTTTAAGCTGAAATCCTCCGAAGCGAAAATAAGTGGACATCCAATCTGGCTATCCATCCGATGGCTAATAGCCATCGGTTTTTCGCGAAGGAGGAATAAAAACAAAGTCAGTTTTTATAGTTTCTCATTAAGCCACTTTGCGAATAATATTTATCACATTTTCCTAATAATCCTGTTCTTGACATTTAATTCCTATCCCTTTATTATATGAATATGAGTTCATATAATTGTTGTATCCCCGACAGGAAAGAATTTAAAAGAATTGTATCTTTATCAACACTGCTGAAACTTATAGCCGAAGAGAGTAGATTGAAATTGCTTTGTCTTTTGAAAAAAGAAGAGCATTGTGTTTGTGAACTCATGGAATATGTTGAAATGTCTCAAAGTCTTATTTCCCATCATTTGTCCGATTTAAAACAAGCAGGCTTGGTGGTTGATGAAAAAAGAGGACCGAGAGTCTATTACCAACTTACCAAATCGGGATATAAAGTTTTGAATTTACTAAAAGAATTATAAAAAGGAGTGTTGCTTTATGAAAATTCAAGTTTTAGGTTCAGGTTGCCCAACCTGCAAAAAATTATATGAGTTAACTCAAAAAGCGGTTACAGAAGCGGGCCTAAAAGAAGAAGTTGAATATCTGACTGGACAAAAAGGCATCCAAAAGATTGTGGAAATGGGAGTTATGTCCAGCCCGGTATTGGTAGTTGACGGCAAACCAGTTTTGACCGGTTTTGTTGACGATATTGAAAAGATTAAAAATTTAATTCAAAAATCGCAGAAAAAATAATTTATGGAAATTATTAAATTACTCAAAAAAAACCGGATCTTGGGCTTTTTGGCCGGTGTTTACCTGACTATTTACTTATGGCAGGAAAAAATAGGCGGTTTTTTAGCTCAAAAGGCAGTTCAAAATCTAATTGGCAAAGCAGTCTTAAAAGGCTGGTTGGGACTAGTTGATTATCTTTCTGCTCATGTTCTTTTTTGTCTTGTCCCTGCTTTTTTTATTGCCGGAGCTATCAATAGCCTAATTGATTCACAATCAATTTTAAAATACCTAGGCGGCAAAACGAAAAAATGGCTGGCTTATCTAATCGCTGTCACAACCGGTTTTTTAATTGAAGTTTGTTCCTGTACTATTTTGCCTTTGTTTGCCGGTATTTGGAAAAAAGGCGCTGGTTTAGGAATTGCTATTACTCTTCTTTATGCTGGTCCTGCCTTTAATATCGTTACCCTTATTTTTACCGGTCAGAGAATTGGCTGGGAGTTTAGCCTTGTCAGATTTGTTTTTTCGCTTACCTTTGCCATTTTGGTTGGCTTGATCATGGAAACTGTTTTTGGAAACGGCAGAGAAGAAGGAAACCTTCAAGTAGTTACTCAAGACTTGGACAAGCTTCAAGGAAAAAAAACTTTTTGGTTTTGGGGAACCCTTATTGCTATTTTGGTAGTCGGGACTGCTCCAATCAGCTCAAGTTTACGGTATGAACTCATTTTCCCTCTCGTGATGTTTCAGTTATTGATGACTTTTTCCTGGCTTTCCAGAAAAAGAAGAGGTGCGTGGTGGGATGAAACGATTAAATTTGTTACTCAGATTTTCCCTTTGCTTTTGGTGGGAGTTTTTTTTGCGGCTACTCTTAGCCATTTTATTCCTAAAGAACAGTTTCAAGCCTTGGCCGGACAAAACAATTTATTAACTAACTTTATCGCCGTCATGTTTGGTTCTTTGGCTTATTTTCCTGCTTTGGTTGAGGTACCGATTGCAGAAAACTTTATGAAGCTGGGTATGAACCAGGGTCCGCTTATGGCTTATATGTTGGCAGATCCTGTTCTTTCTTTACAAGGGCTTTTGGTTATCAGAAAGTTAATCGGCACTAAAAAAATGCTGGTTTATGCGGGCTCAATCGTGGTTTTAACCACTTTTGCTGGTTATGTTTATGGCTTAACCGGTTAAATGAACTTAGGAATGAATAAAAAACTAGTTATTATTTCCGGTTTAATCGTCTTAGCAGTAGTTTCTCTTTTTAGCATAAAATTCTTTATCAAAACAGATGAAACAAAAAACACATCTGTTTTAGGCTCAACTCAAACTACCTCAATACCACCGCAAACAGAAGACAATTTTTCATCAACGAATGAAAAAACTACACCTGCTGACAAAATTGAAGTTGTTCATTTCCACGGCACCCAACAGTGTTGGACATGCATCACGGTTGGTAAATATACCCTAAAGGCTATTAAAGAGAAATTTCCTGACGAATACGGTTCCGGCAGAATCACTTTTAAAGATATTAATGTTGAGTTGAAAGAAAATCAAGAAATCGTCATCAAATATCAAGCAATGGGGTCATCTTTGTACATAAACGCAATCCGTGGCAATAAGGATGATATTACTAATGATCTAACCGTGTGGAGATTAGTTAATAACGAAAACCAGTTTATTAGTTATTTTGAAGGTAAATTGAAATCGTTATTAGGAAAATAGAATGGATGTTATCTATAATTTTATAGATACTTTTAATATCCCCTTTCTGACTGCTTTCCTAATCGGCATACTAACCTCCATCAGTCCCTGTCTGCTAGCGACCAATATTACTGCTATCGCTTATATTTCAAAAGAGATTAAGACTCCCAAATATACTTTATTAAAGGGGCTTTTTTATACCTTAGGCAGAGGAATAAGTTACACCATTATGGCCACACTTATATATTTTGGTTTATCTGTTTTTGCAATCTCACGAATTTTTCAAGGATGGGGCGATAAAGTTTTGGGGCCTGTTTTAATTGTCATCGGCCTTATTATGTTTGGAGTCGTAAAAATAAACCCAGGAGGGAAAAATGAAAAGATAGAGAAGTTAAAAGAATACTTTAGCTCCAAAGGTTATCTTGGCTCAATACTTTTGGGAATGCTTTTTGCTTTGGTATTTTGTCCATATGCTGGAGTTTTGTTTTTTGGAATTCTGATTCCCCTCGTCTTGAAATCAAAAGAGGCATTGTTACTGCCGCCTGTATATGCTTTAGGCACCGGGCTTCCTGTAATCGTATTTTCGTTCTTTATTGCCTTTGGTATGAAGCATCTAAACCGGGCATTTCAGGTGGTTACTAAAGTTGAAAAAGCATCCCGTTTTGTGGTGGCAACTATTTTTATTATTATTGGTGTTTATTATCTGCAATATCTTGCTAAGTTTTTAATGGATAATTTCAGGTAAAACTGTGGAAATTTATTAAGTGAAATTAAATTAGGTTATTCCGCATTCGCAAAAAACCGAGTCCGCCAGCTGGCCGATCCCGAGGTTACTTGAGAATGGGGAATCCGTTCCAGGAACGGATTAGATCATAGGTTGAATGTTTAAATTATTAAGGGGGTAGAATCTTCACTTAGACTTGCTGCTTCTGGGCTTGGCTTAGGGTAAAATTTACTGCCTATATGGACAACTGTAGGTAAACCATTTTCCTAATAAAATAGTGCCGTACCGTCATCAAATATCACCCAGTCCCCTTCACCACCACCTATAGTTCTAACTCCAGCAACCCTTCTGCGAACAGGACCCAAATGTTCAACAGCTCTTTGAATTCTAGCTTTAGTTTCTTCAGACATAACAGCTTCTCTTATAAAACAAAACAACTAATTATAGGTCTAATTTTACCATTAAAACATCCTCTTTGCAATCCTCTTTCATCCTAAAGAACTATATTTTAACAAGGTAG
>DATKWX010000009.1:0-2560 GCA_035529355.1 Bathyarchaeia archaeon | reverse complement strand
TAATTATTCCACCAGCGGCAAGGAATGAAATCACGCCATTAATAACCCAAACCCACCAAGGGAAATTAACATTATGAAAGTGTGCTATTAATATCCAAATTGGCATAATCATTAATGAGACTAGAAACTGAACCATTGTTTACTCCTATTTTAAAATGTCTTTGTCAAGGTATTGGGCAGCAGATCGCTTAAAAGTTCCCCTGTCCCCGATGATTTTTACACATTCTATAATCGCTGTTAGATGATGTATTTTGGAGCTGTTCAGAAAAATCTTTCTCCATTTCTAAAAGCTCTAATTCAACTAACCCAAAAGTTCCCATGCAAACTTCATCTGATACAAGCTCTTTAATTTTAATTATATGTTTATTTGTTATCTTACTCATTTAATTCCTCCAAAATATTTCATCTAATGTTTACCCGTATGCGAAGTGAACTGTTCGGAAAAACCTAATAGTTCATTTGTCATTTTTTAGCCTTTCGTTATTCTAAATCTAACCTTATTGTTTAACAATGTCAAGCAATAAATAAAAAAAGGCGGGCATTTACGCACCGCCTTCTCATTTCGGCTAAAAAATGAACCTGTGAGGGTACTTATATTATACCTTATTCATCACTTTTTTGCAACAGGTTTCGTTGTCTCATAAAATTTCTGTACTAACCAGGGTGTATGTTGTGCCATTATTCTCTCGTCTCCTTCCCGCCTATCGCAGCGGCTTTAGGTAATATGTCTAAAAGTTCTTGCAATCCGTCTTCAAATTCCTGTGAGCCTATCTTATCAGATGCCAATTTGAATTTAAAGCCCTTAGTTTTCATCAGAGCACTAAGTTTTGTCAGTACCCCGCCAACTCCAACACCTATTGCAGTTGCTTTTGGATTGACACCAGCACCATACCCAGTCAGGCCCATAGCAGTAATTAATTTTAAAGGAATTGTACCGAAGCCTGTCGAAGGAGCCTCATTAAGTTGCCCGTATCTTGCAGCATGGCGCATTACCTTTGCAAAGTCATTTAATTCCTCTAAGTCTTTTCCTTTAAATACTGAGCTTCCAGGTTTCGCCATCCGCTCAATATATCCAGCTATTTTAGCAGGGGAATTATAAACGTCCTTACTCTCACTTAATTCGCTTGAAGATTTCTTTATGGCCTTCGATAAAAAGCCATCTCTGAGTGCTTTCTGACCTTTTTTGTCAAGAAGTTTGTAAAAGTTAGCGGCTTTATCTTTTGAGTCGCTGCCCATATATTTCTTAAATATCTCATCAGGGGTAAGGGTTTCAAGGTCTGCTTTAATATTCTTGTTTTTATATGGTACTACTTCTTTTTTGTATTGACTTTGTGCGTGTTTATATGCTTCAATTACACCCTCTTTAGGAGGCACAGCGTTTTTCTTTTCAACATCAGTAAGGCCAGAAGTTCCAAGATTTTTAGTGGATTTTCCAATCAACGGTTCAGGTTTTTTTGGCATATCGGCCAGCATACCCATAAACTCACTTTCAGACATTCCAACAGCATCCGCAATTTCATCACTCGACTGCCCGAAATAATCCACAGGGATATGTTCACTAATTAGTTCACCATTTTTATTTTTTTTATGGCCTGACATTTTAACGAAATTAGCCATTTTTTGAATTGTTGGACGGTAATCACCAAATCCGCCCAGTCTATCATTCCAGTTATCATAATCCAATGTTTCCTGCATTGATTCCATTGCAGTATTGTATTGCTCCCCAGGGTCTAATGCTTTATTTCTAGCCTGAACATCTTCCCATATAGGATTGACCGGGCCTTTTACCTTCCCTTTTACCAAGTCATCAATATCATACTCCACCCCAAGACGGATTTCCTTTAATCTCCGTCCTAAATCATCATTCCCATTCTTATAAGCTAAGGAAACTTCCTTGCCTAACTCACTTCTTATCATTCGCAAGTCTTCAAAAGACTTTTCACTTTCTTTTAGCTTTTTTATTATTGTAGTGAATTGACTTACATCTTTTCCTAATACACCTCTCGAAAGCTCTGATTCTTGTTTCTTTGCGATACTAATGGCATTATCAGGCGATACAGTTAAATCACCGGCCAGTTCCTTAACTTTCCCGTAATTAGCTTTGGCGTTAGCCCTTCCTGTCTTTGCTTTTCTTTGTAATGATGCCTGAATTTCACCACTCCAATCGTCCCCTATTCCCTCAGCTTTTTTCTTAATAGCGGTCTTGGTCTGTTCTGCGCCTTTTTGCATATGCCCGGCAGTTCCCAATATCGGGATTCTTTCAAGAGCCTTTTCAGTCATTGCGTCTTTTCCGGTTATCATTGATTCCGTGGGCTCTATACCATACTTCTTAAATAAATCAAGCATTTCCTGATAGTCGGCGTTTTTCATCTTGCCTTTGGCAGCGTTCCAAGCCTTTGCCCCCATCTTTTTCATACCTTCACCGACTAACTCACCCCCAGCGCCAAATAAAGCCCCATAGAGCGTGTTTTTAGCCCTTGTTTGCCCCTCGTCAACGTATTCGGCAGCACCAAATCCAGCGCCCGTTAAAGCACCCGTAACGGCCTTAATACCCGCCCGA
>DATKWX010000008.1:0-40500 GCA_035529355.1 Bathyarchaeia archaeon | reverse complement strand
AAGGGTTTATTTCTCCAGCCCATTCTGAAGTGTGATTGGGTTCGTTAAATAAAACTACCCATTGTTCTTTGACCGGCCAATTTAGGGAATCCAAAAAATCCGGCCACTTACTAAGGCTTTCCGGTTTTGCCCAACCAGCCGGAGTTGTGTGAGTCCCTAAACGCACAATAGGAATTAAGTGCAACCTGCGGCAGTCATCCATAAATTTCTGCCATTTCTCTTTATCCATATCATCATCCCGCAAGACAATGGTCGCATAACCCCAATCACCACCTGAAGAATTTACCAACCGGCCTGCTTGCTCTACTTCAGCTGTTTCCAAAATATGGATGCCGACTTTATTATTAGAAGCAAAAACTCTTCCAACAATGTAACAATTCAACAATAAAACAACAAAAAAAATTATTATTTTCTTCAACATAATCTCTATATTATACATTGATTCCCCAATAATGCTTCTTTAGAGTCATAAAATTGATATAATAAAATGCAAATGATTATCTCTATTATTCTTCCTTTATCCAGACAAGAAAGCAAAGTAAAAATTAAGCGCTGTCTTGATTCCCTAGCCCATCAAAATTATATAAATTTTGAGGTAATTATTGTCACCTTTCCTGACTTTGCTAAAAAAAACGCCTGTATTTTTAAAAAATATCCATTTGTTAAAATCATTACCGGAAATTGGAATAAATCAGTCGCCAGAAATCTCGGCGCCCAAGAAGCTAAAGGAAAATATCTTTTTCATCTTGATGCCGATCTTCGATTAGAGAAAAACTTTTTAGCAAAACTAGTAAATTTTCTTCACCATCCTGTTGACTCTCTTATTATCCCCGAAGTCTTTCCTAAACCAAAAACCCTTATCCAAAAAGCCAGATTTTTAGAAAAAAGGTTATTAAAAAATACTGTTTTAGAATCGCCCAGGGTAATTAAAAAAAGCCTTTTTAGAAAAATTGGCGGTTTTGACCCCAATGCTAATCCTCTTGATGATTGGGATCTCCGGCTCTCACTGGAAAAAGAAAAGATTAAAATCACCTTTTTCCCTTACCCCATAAAGTCTTTCCAATCCAGCAGTGTTTTTCTTACTTGGAAACGTTATTTTCAAAGAGGCCGCGTCTATTCTTACCTTAAAAGAAAGTACCAACAAATCAACCAAACCAAACTAAGCTTTAGACTTAAACTCCTCACCAAAAATATTAACCTGCTTTTAGCTTTTCCCTCTGCCAGTTTACTTCTTTTTAGTTTAAAGCCATTTGATCTTGTCTTTTTCAATCTTGGCCGGTTTTTCCCCTATCAAAGAACTGCTTCCTACGCTTCTTTCCATCAAGCCCATTTCTATGAAACCCAACGCCTAACTAAAAACTATGATCTTTATAAAGACTATGCTGAAACCAAGGCTCTTTTGGCTCTTCTTAATCCTTGTTTAAAAACCCTGGAAATAGGGGCCGGCACCGGAAGAATAACGCAAAAATTAACTGAGCACGGCTTTAAAATAATTCCTACTGAACCGTCTTTGGCTATGCTTCATGAATACCAAAAGAAAAAAAATCTTCCTCTAGGAATCAAGGCAAAAGCAGAAAAACTTCCTTTTCCTTCAAAAAGCTTCCCGCAAACATTCAGCCTCCGGGTTATCTGGCATATTAAAAACAATAATCTGGCCATCAAAGAAATGGCCCGCGTTACCCAAAAGAGCCTTGTTTTTGATAGCGGGAATCCTAATCGTTTCCACAGGATTTTTTCTCCTCAACTTCTTAAAGATACCTACCCTCTTTCTCTTGAAAAGCTAAACAAAATCCTTGAAAAGAATAAGTTTAAACTCATAAAAAAGCTACCTTTAGAAGTAACCATCCCTATCTGGCTTAATCTTCTACCTAAAAAATTTGCCGAAAAATGTTTTTCCTTTCTTTACCGGCTTGATTTAACCTTGGCTAAAATTATTTCTCCGGGACGGTGGTTAGTAAAGGCTGAAAATGCTAAAATTAAATTATGAATAGTTTTAAAAATTATTGTCTAAGACCTGGTTTTAGTTTCCTTTATGTCTTTTATTAATCGTCTCAAACTACTAAATAACTTTCTAAACCAATATCCCTACGCCTCTCACGGTCCGGTAGAAGTCGGCATTGAAATAACTAATCACTGCAATCTGAATTGTGTAATGTGCGCTCGCCAGGAAATGACTCGGCATCTTGGACATATGAGCTGGAAATTATTTACCAAAATTATCGATCAAACCTGTTCTACAGCGGAAATGTACGGTTTATACGGCCGGGGGGAACCTTTGTTATGCCCTTTTTTGTTTAAGATGATTGACTACTGCCACCAAAAAGGCGTCCCGGTTGCTCTTTCTACTAATGCTACTATTTTGGACAAGAAAATGACGGAACAACTAATTAACCACCCCCCTGACCATCTTATTTTTGCCATTGATGCCTTTAATGCTAAAACCTACCAAAAAATCAGGCGCGGAGGCAATTTTACTCAGGTGCGGAAGAATGTTGCTTACTTTTTGAAAAAGGCTCAAGAAAAAGGCTCACCCAGCTTCACCGTTATTCAGCTCGTTAAACAGGAACTAAATCAAAACGAAGTCGCTGATTTTAAAAAATACTGGAGCAATAAACGCGCCTCTATTGTCTATATTAAACCAGTAACGCAGACAACTAATATAAAAAATAGATCCAGCAAGCCTTTGTATTGCCTTTCTCCTTGGCGCACTTTTTTGGTCAGTTGGCAGGGAGAAGTCTATCCCTGTTGTTTGGATACAAATTGCCGCTTCAAACTCGGCAATATTAAAAATCAGTCTTTTCAAGCTATCTGGAATGGTCCAGTCTGGCAGAATCTGCGCGCCAGTTTTAAGAAACGCCGGTTGAAACCTCTTTGCCGCTCCTGTACTCTTTCTCAACCTTCTTTGCTTAGTACGATTGCTATATCTTTTTTTCCTGAACTGACTATAAAAAAGGCTGTTCCCCAATTAAGGCGTCTTCTTCACTTCCTCCCGCTTTGGCGCAGACAATAAGGCCAAAATTGCTTCCTCTGTTTTTCTGGCTTGTCGTTTCAGGTCATAGTTCTTTAAAGCGAATTTTCTATTTAACATCCCTGTTTTTCTTCTTAGAACTTTATTGCTTAAAAATTTTTCTATTCCTTTTACCAAAGCCTTAATATCACCTGCTTTTACTAAAGTATTTGCCGGGCCAACTGCTTCAGGAATCCCTCCTGTTCTGGTACCTACCACCGCTAAACCACTGGCCATTGCTTCCATTCCTACATAGGGAAACATTTCTTCTCTTTTTATAAGACCAAAGTATCTACCAGTTTTGCTGGGCAAGCAAACTAAGTCTGCTTTTTGATATAAAGCCGGCATTTTTTTATAACTCAATCTTCCCAAAACTTTAACCGGTAACCCCCGGGTCAATTTTTTTAATCTTTCCTTTAACGGTCCTTCACCCACTAACCAAAGCTCGGTTTCCCTCCTTCTCATGCTCAGAATCCTAAAAGCTTCAATTAAATCTTCTACTCCTTTTGATTTAACCAAACGGCCAACATACAAAATTCGGCTGCCCCCTCCTCCTTTCCCAGGTTTAAAAAGCTTTAAATCAATCCCCATGTAGATTTGCTTTCTTCTTTTTTCTTCTATTTTAAATCTGTCTAAAAACTCGCCTGATTTTTTACTCTTTAAAATAAACAAGTCTCCCTGACGCAAGACCTTTCGTACATTAAAACAATAAGGAGGCAACCAAGTGGCGGGATGAAAGGGATTAATTTCCCAAATACTCACTACTAAAGGTTTATGAAGTTTCTCAGCCAAAATCGCCGCCTGCCGAGAATAAAAATAAAAACTAGTAAGGGTTTCTATTACCTTAACATCTTTTAAACACTTTTCTAAGCCGTCAAATCCCACCCAGGAGCGATGATTAACTCCCTTTAAACTGAAAGGGTCAAAACCGTAAAAAGGTTTTAACCCCAGCTTAATAAACTCAATCTTAGTTTTAAACTTGTCTGCTTCTTTCGGAAAACTATTAGCAATCAGCCTAATCTGAAAATGCTTAAATTGGCTATAAAAATAAATTTGGGCCATTCTTGGCCCTAAGCCTCTAATAACAGCTAAAATTGGCTTTTTTAATAATCTTCTTCTTTCCCCCATTTTTCTTTTAAACTTTTAAAAAAGTTAAAGTTTAAACTTTTTGGCCTAAGTCTGCTTAACCTCGCTATAGCTGATCTACTAAACTTTCGCCCACAGCCAAACATCAAAGTAAAAAGAACTAAAAAAGTCATTACTGCTAAAATTTTTAAAAACTTAAATAAAACCGGCTCTTGATAATAAAGCTTCAATCTATCACCTTCTTTAATTTCTTTAAGAGGCATAATCATAAGGCTAGGTCCACCACGGTAAATTTTAATTTTCTCTACCTCGCCATTTTGATAAATCTTTGCCCGCCAATCAGTAAAATAAGCTTCTTTCCACAACAACCAACCCCTTTTTAGGTCACCATGAAAAATAAACTCTACCTTATCTGGATTTGACCTTAAAATTTCCAAGTCAACATCTTTTTTTTCTTTATCTTTTGCCAACCACTTAAATACCGTTCCTAAAAATTTTATTTCTTCTTCATTTTTATTTTCCAAAGCATGAGCCAAAAGATTTACTCCAGACCAAATCACCTTTCCTTTTCCGTAATTACCTCCTACCATTAAAGGATTGTCTTTAAATGAAAGTATTATTTGAGCCCAATCTCTTAAATCATTTGATTTTACTCCAGAAACGCTCCATGGTTTTCCATCCCAAACTAAATCTGCAAATTTATCCTCTTCTACTCCTTTTCCTAAAAGATTTTCATTAACTAAAAAATCGCCTGTTTTGCCGTAATCAGTCCATTTTGTTTGCTTAACCGGTAAAAATTTCGGTGCCTCTTCCATTTCCCAATCAGGCACTGTATATTGCCAACCAGCATTAAGAAAAACTAATCCTCCTTCTTTTATATATTGATCCAACCTTTCCCATCCCCTTTGCCGGCTTTTATAACCATAACCGTGCAAGATTAATCCGTCAAAATTCTTAAGCTCATTTAAACTATAATCATCAACATTTTTACTTCCTTCTACCAACCAAAAATCATCATAAGGAAGAACCCCTCTATTTGATAACTTAAAAAGGTCATGAAGAACTCCTTTTTTAAAATCGCCGATTACCAAAAAGGTCGGCCGATTGCTTAAAACAGCCAATTTTAAAGCTTCCTTTGTTTTTAGGCTTACCAGCTTGGATGTTTCATCATCCTTAAACCAAAAATTTCCATCAAAATTTTCAATCGGATCATCTATATTTAAAAAAACCTTTTTAATTCCAAACCATTTGGCTAATTCCTCCACCACTCCGGGAGTACGATTAACTGGATCATCAGTATAATAAAGTCCCTGCAAATAACTCCAAAAACTATGATTTAAAGAAAGCTGATGCGTAGAAAAAGTAAACCTAGAAACATCAGTATAATAAGTGCTGCCGTTAATAAATCTGGCTAGTTTTGGAGAAACATCATAGCGATTTACTTCTTGCTCTTTTAAATTTTTTAAAAAACCTCGTTCTTGCTCTTCTAAAAAATTAACTTGCCTGTTTAGTTTTAGTTCAGGCAGGAATTTAGCAATCTGCACAGCCGGGCTGTCAAATCTTGCTTGGCAATAAACAGAATCAGGGCTTTTATCACACCACTCTAAAAGCTGATCAACTGTTTGCTGATCAATCCTTTCCGCTAAACAAAAATCAGGCAATTCTTTTTGGGCATCTCTTTCTTGCACACAAAAAGTGCTTAATTCAATTACATTAAACTTGCTCCTTACTTGAGGAAATTGACAAAGTTTTTCCTCCAATTCTTTCTTTCCTTCAATACTAAGAGGGCAAATGTCATCGTTTCTTTTATGCCAAATGTCCCGCAAATCAAAAGCTCCACGTTCACCAAGGCTATTCCAGCCATAACGCAAAACCCAAGAAGGGTCCTCAGGCAGTTTACGGCCAAAATAAAACAAAAACATCAGTAATCCCAGCAGTAAAGGAAGTGCCATAGTTTCTTTAATCAGTCTCTCCGACCAGCTTTTCTTTCTTTTACCCGTAAAAATCCTGACCACTAATTCATGAACTCCAGTTAGCAACTTCCATATTCCTGCTCCAGTCACTATAGGAATCATTAATCTTACGACACTAAAAAACGTCCGGATATCAAAAAAGAAAAAAAGGCCAAAAGGCAATTTTTTCATCAAAAAATAACGCAGATGAGGTAAGGAAAAAATTATAAATGCCCACCATGAAAAAATAACAAATAACCTAAGATTTGGAATAAATAAGCAAACTAAAGAACCGAGGAAAAAAAGCAAAATTACCGGTAAAACAAAATGGTATTCTTTCCAAAAATAATCAGCATCTTTAAACTCTTCTGTTTCCAGTATTGGTGCTACCATAGCGAAAAGTGTTTTTAATTGAGGGGCGCTGTAGTCAAGCTGCTCAAAAGAATGCTTGGTTTCCAAGCCTTCACGGTCAGCAATCATTAAAAATCTTGCCGAAGGTATAAATCTAAAACTCCATAGGCCAAAAATCGCCAAGCCAAAAATTAAAATTGCCAAAATTCCTCTTTTTATCCTTTTTCTTGAAAGTTTCCTCTTTTTCCAAAAAGAATTTATGGTTAAAAAGAAAAAATAAGTCAGTAAACCGATGCCAAGAACATAATGGCAAAAGAACGCCATCCCCCAAAGCAAGGCACTTAAAAATAGCCAAAAAAATGCTTTCCCCTGCTTCTTCTGTAATTTTTCCAAGAAAAATTCAAAACAAATAATTGCCCAAGGCATAAATACCAAGCCTATGCTTTCAGCATAAAAACCAAATTGAAAAAGCCAGCAATAAGCGATTGTTGAAACTAAATAAAAAAAGCCTGCCATTAAACCAATTATTTGAGATTTAAGCCTTAACCAACCATAGAAATAAATGCCTGCTCCGGTTAAAAAAATTGACAAAAATCCCAGCCAGCGAAAACTCTCAATAATTGATAAGCCAAATAATCGGGAAGCAAAAACAGTAATTAGATGGCTAAGAATCGGATAGCCATACTGCAGGGAAGTTCCTGTTCCTTCAACTGGGTACCAAAAGGGAATCTTGGGAAAATAGCGGTTGATCCAGTTAATATGAGAAAAAACATTGTAAATATCATTCCCCAGCAAGTCTTCGCTTGTCAAAAATCCATGACCAAAAAATAAAGTAATAATAAAAAATAAGCTTAAACTAAAAATTAAAAAAATAAACCTCTCCAAATAAACAATTAACGAGACGAGTAACCAGCCAAAAAATTTTAAAACACTTTTTATCATCTTCTTTATTCTAGCTTTTTCTTGCCCTAATATGTAAAATGTGACCGGGTAAAAATCTTAAAAAAAACCACTCAGCATTAACAAAAAAAGCGTTAAGCTTAATAAATAAATTCAAAAAACCAAACCAAACTCCTTTTCTTTTTTTCCTTACCGTTCCCCTAATAGTAAAACCATAAGGTGCCTTTAGTATCTCCAATAACTTATAATAAATCAACTCGCTCAATTGAAAAAAGAAAAATTGGCTTGACCATTTTCTCTCAATCATAAAACCTAATCTTTCTATTTCCCTTAGTAATTGCTTTCTTTTAAAATGATGCTTGTGCATCATGTAATAACTTGTCTTTGGCCAAATCCAACCTTTAAACCAACTATGCAAGACCAAAAAGTCTCCCTCTAAAGGCGTGGCTGAATGAAAAACACCTCTCGGCTTTAGCACCCGGCTGATTTCCCGAAGGGTTTTTTTATAATCATTAGTATGTTCTAAAACAGATGAGGCCAGAACCGCATCAAAAAAATTAGCTTTAAAAGGCAAGTTTTCAGCTCTTCCAACCCTGTATTTAAGACCTTTAATTTCCTTAGCTTGCTTGTTTGCCATTGAAATCGCTCTTTTGTCTGGATCTAAACCGATAATTTCAAGCTCAGGATAAAAAATTTTAATCGCCCTTGATAAGGCCCCAGCGCCACAACCCAGATCTAGAAACTCGGCCGGAAACCGACTCCAAACTTTCCAGGATAAACTTTAAAACCAGCCTTCCGGGCGAAAATAAATTCAAACCATAGCCCTTCCAACCAAAAATATACTTTTTTTCTTTCATTATTATTCCTTTTTTAATATTAAAACCAGTTCCTGAAATTTGCGCTTAGATGGTTTATTTTTCATATATAAATCTGACCTAGACTGAGTAGATTTATTCTCAAAAATAATCTTGAAATTTTTCTTAATCAAAAAAAGGACATCTTTTTTAGTTAAAGTATAAGGATGAGGAACATCTCTTCTATGCTTTTTTTTAAAAATATCCACTATTAAAACAAAATAGCCCTTCGTTTTTAACACTCGGGTGATTTCCGCCACTGCCTGTTTTATATCATTAACGTGGTCCAAAGCATTGGTGCAAAAAACAACATCAAAAAAGTTTGCGGGGAAAGGGGTCTTTTCCGCGCCAGCCTTGATAACATTTATTCCTTTAGGATAAGAATATATTTTCTTGTACTCATCAATTAAAGGATCTATCCCGTATCTTCTTCCTTTAATGAAATGCAAAACTGTCATGATGCCGCAACCAACATCTAAAACCTTGGTTTTCTTTTTAAACTGGCAGATTTTTTTTATTTGTTCTAAACTCCGGCTTTTATTCCAATACTGCAAAAGCTTATTTTTATTTTTCCTGAATTTATTAACCCAAGTAAGCTGGAAAATTAATTCCCCTTCTTCTTTGGTTAAAAAAATATCAATAATAGGTGTTAATCCCAAACGTCTTAAAAATCTTCTTAAAAACAAGGGAGTAATGATAATCAGTCTTGCGATTAACTTAAGCTGCATTTTTCTTTACAACGATTTATCTTAAGTTCCAGCATGTCAATGTGCCTTTTCCAAGTAAACTTTTCTTCCACTCGGCTAAAACCGGCCTGTCCCATTTTTTTATTCAATTTCTTATTTGTCAAAAGTTCGAGCGCTTTTTTTCCAAAATCAACTAAATCGTAAGGCTTGATCAAAAAACCAGTCTGGCCATTAATCACAATTTCCCCTGGTCCGGCATTTTCCCAGGCTACCACAGGTATTCCATGAGCCATTGCCTCTACGATTCCCATCCCAAAATCTTCCTGAGGAGCAGTATAAAGATAAACTACTGTTTGTTGATAAAGTCTGCTTAATTCTTTTTCTGCTACTGAACCGGTAAAAACCACTCTTTGCCGCAAGCCCAACTGGTAAACCAGAGTCTTCAATGACTTGGTATAATTGTTTTCTCCGCCGGTAATCACCAGGTTTAAACCAGGTATTTTGTCAATTAAAAAAGGCATGATGCCAATCGCATATTCAAATCTTTTTTGGGGAAAATGACGGTTGCTTACCAAAAGAAAAGGTTTTTTAATTATCTTTGTTTTCACTCTCGATTCTCCTTTAAGCCTTTTTTTATAATCCTGCCAAGTAAAATCTTTCTTAGGAAAACCTAAATTTGCTCCGGGATAATTCTGAACCACTTTTCTTTTGTAAATCCTGCTCAACCACCGAGCAATGATTCTGCTGTTACACATTAAAACATCTGCCCGGCTTACACTTATTTTATCCAAGTATGATATTAGTGGTTTTAAGATATTGATAATTGTCGTGGATAGGCTCTTTTTATCGCTAATCCTTAGGCCTTCTTTATGGTCAATTTTCCTGGGATATAAAAACCTGGTTGGCTGGTTCATCCAAACTAAATAAGGCTTTCCTAAAATCCTGCTTAAACAAAAGGCCATCCAGGCTCCGGGTTGGCCGATTCCCACAAGAACATCAAATTTAAAAAACCGCCAAAACTGGAATATAATCAGCCAGCTTGAAGTTAGCATCTGAATTATTAAACCATCCGGGAACCAGGTTAACCATTGTGGTACTAAGGTTCTAATTTTAAACTGTCCAATCCAGTCCGGATAGCAAACTTTAGGTTCATAAATCGGGGTAAAACAAACTACCTTATGACCTCTTTGTTCTAAACCTCTCATTTGTTCCAAAAGCAAACGCTCACCACCTCCCTCGTAAAAGAAGCCGAAATGAAAAAAAGCAATTTTTAATTTCTTTTCAGGCATTAATCTATCTAAACAAATTTAACAACGCTAAGGGTTGGTTTAATAAACTAAGATATAAAAATCCTTCCTGAGTACAAAAACATTTTCCCTGAGAAATTCTTTTTCTGGCATCTTGCATCTTTTTCCCCTGCCAAATTTCATTAAAAGACTGCTTTTTAATATTGCCGACCGGAGTTAAAAGTTCACAAGGAGCCACTCGACCGTCCTCTAAAATCACGGCCATTAATTTCCCTGCCTGGCAAGGGATAATCTGCTTTTTAATAGTTAAAGTTTTGATTTGAGCCCTAAAAACTATTTTTTCCACCAACCTGCTCAACCAACTTCTATTTCCTTTAAGCCGTTTATTTTTATAAGCAAAAAGCTTCTTAAGCTTATCCACGGCGGGTAGTTTTAAGTCTTTGTCTCTCGGTCTACCCCGAAGCAAAGATAAAGAAAAAAGGTAATTGTCGGGAAAAAGCTTAGGTGCTTGACCAATCAGCCGATAAAGATTTTTATAATTTAAGTTAAAGACGGTCGCATTCTGGCGGATTCTTAGATTTTTATATTTTTCCTTCAAAAGCCTCAATCTCCGATGTGTCTTGACCATTTTTTTAAATGAACCTTTAAAGCCTCTTATTTTGTCATGTATTTTTTCAGTGCCGTCAACCGAAAGACAAACCACCACCAACAACCTGCTGGAGATTTTAAGGATTTTTTCCACTTCTTTTTGAATCTTCCCGGGCAAACTACCATTGGTAACAATAGAAACTACTCTCAACCTATTATTGGCCACAAATGGTTGAATAATGTCAGCTAAATCTGAACGTAAAAAGGGTTCGCCGCCGCTGATTGATAGTAGTTTTAACTTCCCTAAATCGTGACTTAAGGCCTCAATCTGCCTAAGGCTCAATTCTTTTTTTTGCCTTTTTATTACTTGCCAATAAAAACAATGCCGACAATGAAGATTGCATTGATTGGTTACAAAAAGAGTCAAATAACGCAGTCTGTGATTTCGATGAGAAATTAAGTTTGCCAAAATTCCCAGCTGACAGGCTAATTTGGCTGAAAAAATTCCGGGAATTAAATAAAAAACCTCTAGTCTGTCCTGCCAATTGACTCCTACGGCTATCAAGGTAGCTAAAACAGCAAAAGGTAAAACAAAAATCCAATAAAACCAAGGTCTGGCAATTGTTTTTAAAAAAATAAACCAGAAGTTGTCGGGATAGCGCTTTTCAATTGTGAGACCTTTTACCTTCCCATTGCTGTATTGATATCTTAAAAGTGCAAGTAAACTCTCTCTTTTATGCTCATGCCAGACTTTAATTTTCGGCTCATAAAGTGTTTTCAGTCCCAGCCGATTTAAACGAAAACACAAATCAACATCCTCGCCAATGATTAAACTTTCGTCAAATCCCCCCAGTTTTTTAAAAACTTCTTTTCTTATTCCCAAGCTGGCGGCGCAAAGAGGCATCTCCCTTTTCTTATCAGCTTGAGTAAAAGTGAAGTTGGCAAAATCAGCCACTTTGGCCCAATATTTCTCTGATTTACCTTCAATTTTGGCTCCAACAGCGCCAATTTTATCACCAGCCAATGCTTTTAGATTTTCCTTTATCCAACCTTTCCGTACCTGACAATCATCGTCTAAAAAAAGCAAAATCTCACCTTTGGCTTTTTGAACCCCTTTGTTCCGAGCCTGAGCAGGGTTTAGTCTTTTGGCTTTGACCTTTACGATCTCCAATTCGGGATAGTCCTGTTTTCGGACAGATTTTGTTGTCTTTAGTACTAGTTTTTCTCTGGTAATAGGAATGATAACGCTGACTTTTTTCATTTTCATAAGATTAACCAGTAATTACTTGCAGGGTTTTTTCTGCATACTCTTCCCAGGTTAAATTTTTCTTCACCCAAAGATGTCCCTTTTGACCCATTTGCTCGAATTTACTTCTTTGCCTATAAACCCTTATAATATTTTCGGCAAAGGGTTTTGCTTTAGCCGGGCAAACAAGACCAATTCTTTCTTTTTTTAAAACCGAGGCCACTCCGCAGTCATCTGATACAATAGAAACTACTCGACAGCATAAAGCCTCAATTGGCGTAAAGCCCCAACTTTGATTTACAGGCGAAAATAGATTAATGTCGGCTACCTGATACCAGTTTCTTACCTCTTCAGGAGAGAGAAAACCTGTAAAAAAAACTCTCCAATTTTTCCGGCCGGAAGATGATTTGTTTCTGATTAAAGCCCTAAGTCTTTTTCTATCCTGCCCTTCACCGATTAAAACTAAAATGCCTTCTGAAATCTGCTTAGAAACTAGCTTAAAAGCTTCTAAACAAACAACCTGATTCTTCTGTGGACTAAGTTTACCAACATTAATAAGAATAAACTTATTACTTAAATTATATCTACACTTTAGTTTTTCCCTACCTCTCTGTTGATAAAAATTAAAATCAACTCCCAAATTAATCACTCGGGAACTTCTTCCATATCTTTGTTTAACTTCTTTCTGAGTTTTTTTTGAGGGAACGATAATCTTTTTCACACCCTTTACCAATAGTTTATCAACTAAACTAGAGGCAAAAAACCATCCCAAAAAATCAAGCCAACCCAGGCTTTTAGCTTCTTTAAAAGAAATTCTAGTGGGAGGTTCATGACAGTGCCAAACCACGGGGACTCGACGTAGTTTTCCCACTAAAACTGCTACCCAGCAAGAAGGAAAATTATGAGGATTCAAAAGCCCTACTTCCTTGGAATGAATAAAAGTAAGCCAGAACAAAACTAAAGGCCCAAAGAGTAAAAAAAAGAGCTTGCTTTTCTTGAATAACTGACTTAATCTCTTATTAGGTAAAAGATAATCAACTTGAGAGGCTATAGGTGGACTTTTCTTCAAGTCAGTAAAAAGAGCAGTAATCTTCACCTCCTCGCCTCTTTTTTTTAAATAGTAGGCAAGATAGACACTGATGTTCTCTGCCCCACCCTGTTTAATCCAGGGCTGAATAATTAAGATTTTCATTTTCTCTTTTTTACAAAAGTAAGATGACAAATATATCCTGGTATAAAGCGGAAAATCCGACTTTCTGTATAAGTTAATAAAGCGAAAATTATCCTTAAAAACAAGGTTAAATAATATTTCAAATTCTTTTTTCCTTTTTCCAAATAACCTTCAACTGTCCAGGCAAAAGCCTTTTTCCTCAAAGTTGCCAAAGCAAAAAAAATCACATCGGCTAATTGGAAAAGAAGATAACCTGAATTCCTTTTTTTTATTAATTTAAAGCCTTGTTTTTCCAAATCAACGATCAACTTATTTCTACTGAAATAGTGAATATGGCCGCAGAACTTTTTTTTTGCCTGCCAACCAAGTTTCGTCAACCAACCGTGTAAAGTCCAAAAATCACCCTCAATCGGCACTGCTAAATGAAAAATCCCGTCTTTTCTAAGAATTCTTCCTATTTCTTGGGCTGCTTTCTCCAAATCAGTTAAATGTTCCCAGATATGAAACCCTATTACTACTTTAAACTCTTTATCTTTAAACGGTAAATTCAATATATTTCCAGCCACAAACTTTACGCCTTCACAATTTTCCTTGGCTGTTCTAATTGCCATCTTATCTAGATCACAACCCCACACTTTAATCTGAGGAAATCTTTTCTTAAAAAACTTAGTCAATGAACCGCCGCCGCAACCGATATCCAAAACCTGGTCACCTTTTTTAAAACGTCCTTTCAGATCATTAAAACAATACTTAATACCTAAGGCGGGAATTACCCAAGGTTTGGTGCTTACTTTTCCTAAACCGAAAACTTTATTTTGAGTATTTATCATCAATTATTTTTTTTAACCAATAAATAAAAACTGTTTGAAACTCCGTTTATTTTCCATGGCCAGTCAAGCCAATCAAAAACCTGACCTAAGCTTTTAGAGACCCCTGTCGTAAACCAAAGAACTATCCTCCCTAAAAATCTATTTTTATCCAGTTTTAATTTAATCATTAAATTGCCAAAAAGAGTCATTAGCTCATTTAGTCCTAAACAAAAAAAACTATCGTAAAACGTCAGCTGCTCCTTTTTCATTCCTAATTTTTTTAATTTATTAATTAGATCTTCGGGTTCTGAAAAAAGCACCTTTTTATAATGGGCCGTCCATTTTGCAAGAGGAAAACCAAGTTTTTCAAGGCACCAGTCCCAAGTAAATCTTCTTCTTTTATTGATCGTATAAATTAGAAGCCTGGCTTTTGGCTTTAATACCCTCACCATTTCTTGTAACGCTTTATTCTGATTTTCAATATGTTCCAAAACATCAAAGCAGAAAACATAATCAAAACTTTTATTTTTAAAACCAAGTTCCTCTGCTTCAGTAATAAAAAATTTCAAGTTCTTTTTTTCCCGTTTTTTTGCCAGTTTGATTGAATTTGAAGAAAAATCTATACCTGTTCCTTTTATGCCAAACTCTTTCTCCAACCTGGCTAAAAAATGACCTGTACCGCAACCAACATCCAAAACTTTATCATAAGGTTTTATTTTTAACTTTTTAATTAAATCAAAGTGTTTTTTTTCTCTTGGCTTAACCAGTCTTAAAAAGCCTTTTTCCACTAAAAGACTTTGCCAGCTTATTTGTGCTGGTCTTTGATCAAAAAAATCACGCTGCAACTTTTTTTCTCGACTAACCACTTTTAAAAACTGGCATTATCCCAATTTAATCAAAACTCTGGCTATCCGGAGGTAAAATAACGCGATAAACCTTGCTTCCTTCTTTTTCCTCCAATAATTCAAACCAATCCGGTTCTTTTAAAGCCGCTTGTTGGTATAAGGCTCTATGTTCACCACTACTGATAAATAAAAGTTCTATTTTCTGTGTTTCTAACCAATCCCTAAATTCTTTTCTAAACTCTCCCCAATTATCTAAAGGTTCAGTTTTAGCATAAAAAAAAGGGTCAAACATCTGGCCTCTTATATTTTCTCCTTTTATAGCAAAATCGTTAGTTAAAAAATAAGTTAAAATTGGTCTATCTTCCGGAATTAAAACACTTCCTTTTTGATAATGTTTAGCAATCATTCCCGCTTTTTCCTTTTCCGCTTCATAATTAAACTTGCCAACATCATTCCAAAAATAAATTATCGGCTGCCATAATTGCCAGGAAAGAACCAAAATCCCAAAAAAAATCAGCCAGTTAAGTTTGATTTTTGCCCAAAACCGAGCTTTATTTGGTACTACCCAAAACAAAAAAATTAATATCAAAATCAGGCTAAAGAGGTAAGGCCAGTTAAAAAGCCTGTCCGTCCAAACCCGCGGCGCAAAACCCTTGACATAAGCGCCAAAACCGAGCATAAAGCCGATAAAAACCAGATTGCTGAAACCAAACAACAGCAATAAAAAGCCTTTTGGTTTTTTCCAGAAAGTCAAAAGTCCACCAATTAGGCCAAAAAAGAAAACAACCCTGTTAATCTGCTGGGCAACTAATTTAGCCCCATTAATCGGCAGTTCCACGAACCATTCTCCTTTAACGGAGGAAATAAAATTCCAATAAATAGGATAAATAGCATTGCCGGTCCAGAAATCCAAATACTTCATGTAAAACAAATTAACCACCAAATAACTTAAGCCTAAGATTATTTTTTTGTCAAAATTTTTGCTTCTTAAAATAAGCGCCAGCACTAAACCGCAAGTAAATAACCAATACTCCGTTCTTTCCATAGCCGCCAGACCAAAAAGCAATCCTGTTCCTGCAGGACTTTTTGGCCAGAAGAAAATTCCCAAGAAAATAAAAAACATCCCCAGTTCCTCCTGCATTCCCACGGTATTGGAAAAAAGGGTAATCGGAAAAAAGCTGGCCAAAATAGCCGCGGCCAAACCGGTCTGCCAATTAAATTCTCTTTTCAGAATCAGGTAGAGAAGAACAATGTTTAAAGAACCACAAACAACGCTTAACAATCGAGGCACTAAAATATTGCTGGAACCGGTCAAGGTAAAAAGAATTACCAAAACCAAAGGATGGATTAAACCCCAAAAAAATTCCATCCCTTTTAAGTCCCATAACCGCAAAAAACCTTGTTTAAAACCGATTTCTTTGGATAAATAAGCAATCTGCCAGTGATGAAAAACATCTCCGTACCACATAGGAATGTCAATCGGCTCGCTAATCCGGAAAATAAACCAAAGTCTCGGTGCTAAAGCCATCATAAATAAAAAAACCAATAATAACAGCGTGCCCATCTTTTTTAAATCTTCTTTTACCCCGGTTTTTTTATTCCGCCTTCGCGAAAAACCGACGCCTTGAGGGTTATTAACCCTCAGAGCTTCAATATTTTTTTCTTTCATAATCCTCTCCTTTCTGACTAACAGCCGTTAGTCAGAAATGCAAGGTTTTAGATCATTAAATTAGCTTGAGTTACAAAATCTACCTCTGTCATTCCCGCGTAGGCGGGAATCTATTTATATAGTTTCCCATTTTCATGGGAATGACGTCTATAGATTCCCGATCGGATCGGGAATGACATTGAACAATAAGGCTAACTATTTCGTAATTCACGTTAGATTAATTTTTTTATTTCTTTTTCCAGGATATCAATATGTTTCTCCCAAACAAACTGGTTTTTTACCCTTTGCCAGCTGGCTTTGCCCATTTTGGCCCGCAACTTAGGATTTTTTAGCAACCTTATTATTTTCTCCGCATAGTCCCCAACCTTAAAAGGCCTGACTAAAAAACCGGTCACTCCGTTTTTGACCGTGACTGTCGGTCCGGCTTTATTCCAAGCGACTGTGGGCACCCCCCAAGCGCCAGCTTCCAATGGCCCTAAACCAAAATCCTCTTCCGGCGCCGGATAACAATAGACGGCCGCCTGCTGATAAAGTTTTTGCAGTTTGGCTTCGGAAATTTCTCCTAAGAACAAAACTCTTTCCTCTACCTTAAGTTTTTTGGCCAGGCTAATCAGCCCTGGTGTATAGCTGGTAAACGGCCCGGGAATGACTAAAAAAACATGAGGATATTTTGCTAAAACTCGCTTTAGGGCTTGGATTACATATTCAAACTTTTTTTGCGGTTCATGCCGATTGGTAATCAAGATAAATGGCTTCGGAATTAAAACCCTGCCTAATTTTAGCAAACCTTTATAATTGGTCGTCGGGTTCAACTTCAGCTTGGCAAAAGGTTTAAGATAAGCGCCGGCCGGACAAAGCTGCGGTTTTCTCTGATAAACTTGTTCCACTACTCCAGCCATATAAGCGCCGTTGACAAGCATTTGGTTTGCTTTTTGAAAAGAAATCTTATCAAGGATGTTAACTATACTTCGGAAATTCTGAATGACACGGTTTAAAAAATAGTAGCTTTTCTCTGTTTGCCACCGGCTCTCTTTGTCTACCTCGCGCTGGTAAAGCAAGCGGTTCGGCTGGTTAAGGTAAGTAATATAGGGCTTGCCTAAAATTTTGGCGCAGCAAAAAGCAATCCAGGCACTGGGTTGGCCGGCGGTCAAAAAAAGATCAACATCTTTAAAACGCCAGCTTAGAAAAGGAGCAAAGATGCTTGAGGCAATCATAGAAAAAGCATGTCTTGCGGGAAACCAGGAAGGCAGTTGGGGTAAAAAGGTTTTAACTTTAACTTTTTTGATCATTCCGGGAAAAGATTTTTTTTCCTCCAAAGCTGGCGCCCAGCAAAAGACTTTATATCCCCTTTTCCGCAACCCTTTAACCTCCTCCAAAACAATCCTTTCGCCACCTCCGGAATAAACAAAACTACATTGGAAAACAGCAATTTTTATCTTTCTTTTAGCCATTTTAGCATCCTTCCAATCCCTTGAGTGTAACTGGTCTCTGGCTGCCAACCAAGTCTCTTTTCCAACTTGCGGTTATCGCTGATAAAAATCTTTTGGTCTGCTACTCTCTCCTTTTCAAATTTAAGCCTAATCTTTTTCCCAAGCTTTTTTTCCAGTATGTCAGTAAGCTCCAATAAAGAAAGGCTATTCTTATAGCCGCCACCAATATTAAAAACTTCTCCTTTAACTTTAGTAATGTTTCTAACTGCCAAGTCGTAAGCCTCAATTAAATCTTCTATCCATAAAACATCTCTAACTTGCTTACCATTACCATAAATACTAATCGGCAGGCCCGAAATTGCCTGCTTCAGAAAATGACTAAGCCAGCCTTGATCTTCGTTGCCGTACTGATGAGGGCCGTAAATACAAGATTGGCGAAAAACCACGGTTTTTAAACCAAATAAACGGCCATAATCCTGAAAATAGGCATCAGCTCCGCCTTTGGAACAGCTATAGGGCGAACGAAAATCAAGCGGTTGGTCTTCGGAAATTCCTTTGAAGGAGACGCCAAAAACATACCTTTTAGCCTTTTCATTTATCTTAATATTTTTCAAATCACCATAGACTTTGTTGGTTGAGGCATAAATTAAAACCGGCCTGCGTTTTAATTTCCTAACCATTTCCAAAAGCTCAAAACTACCCTTTAAGTTAACTTCAAAATCCAAAGCTGGATTTTTTAAGGAACTGGTTACTGCCACCTGAGCTGCTAAATGAAAAACAACGTCAGCTTTTTCTAATTCGTTTTTTAATTGTTCAAGCTGACCTAAGTCTATTCTTTGAAACTTAAACCCACTACCCCATTTTTTCAAAAGCCAGTCCAAGTTTTTCTTTGAACCCAAACGGCTGAGATTATCCACTAAACTCACTTGCCAACCATTTTTAAGATAAAAATCGGCTAAATTAACGCCGATAAAGCCAGCTCCGCCGATGATTAGAACTTTATTCCTCATTTTTTTGCTTAGCAAGCTGTTTTCTGATAAAGATAAGCAAACCTGCGGTCGAAAAACTAATGCTACCACCTATAATGTGGTGAAACCAGCCAATAGCGTTCCTAGCCTCCCAAATTCCCGTTGTTTTGGAGTCAACCAAGCCTAAAACCTCTTCTTGCTCCAGTTGTCCGAAATTTTTAGCTGAAGCCATAATAATAGAAGTAATGATGGTAAAAAACAAAGTAATTGAGAAAAACAAAATCTGTTTTCTGTATCGGCTTATGCCGCTAAACTGCCGGAAACTGCGCCTTCTTTTCAAAAAATCAAAAATTCTTGCCAGGACAATGCTTCCTAAAAAGGCCAAAGCCATCCCTAAACTGGGCAAAAAACGGTAGGGGCTGGAAAGTTGCATGCCAGCGCCTAAAGACAAAAGGCCAAAACCAATGCTTAAAAACACGGCTAAAAAAAGCGGTTGGAGGCGAGGACGGTTTTCAAAAAGCAAAAAACCGAAAGCGCCCAGCAAAGGCACCAAAAAAAAGGACAAAGGGAACAAACTGGCCAAAGTTCCTTTTATCAACTCTCCTTGGGGTGAAGCAACAATCAGAAAAACAAAACCGGGATTGTACCAAAAAGATACTAATCCCGCAGCCAGCATAAAAACCGTTAAAAAACGGAAAAACTTTAATCTTCCTTGACTTAAAAGCATCTCGGAAAAACTAATCGCCAAGCTAAAACAGCCGAGGATAAACAACCCCAAAGGCGAAGTTAAAGCCACCAGGCTTATAAGTAAGCTGGAACTTACACCCATTTTAAAATTACCGCTGCGCAAAAATCTTAACAAAAACAAGCAAGCTAAAATGCCTAAAGTCAAGGAAGCAATATGGTTGCCGTCTTCAGTAAAAAGAGCCAGTTTTAATCTTAAAGGTAGAAAAATGCCCAACGGCAAGCTAATAATCAAGGAGGCCAAAAAAGCCGTTATTCTCCGGCCGGAAATCTCCCGGACAAAAAAATAGAACGTAACCGGCAGAAAAAGAATAAAAAACAGCAACCAAAAACGAATTGCCACGGGAAAAGACATTAAAAAAAACAGTTTACTTAAAACCGGGATTAAGGGCGCAGAAAAAATATTAGACTTATCTTCCTGGCCAAAAAAGGGCAAAAGCAAAAGGAAGTTTAGCAAAAAAAGAAGCGTTAAACCCAAAATCTCTGCTGTCCCTACCCACCACCGGGGTAAAATTGTCATAAGCCGGTTGTTAAAAAAAAGACGATAGTTTCTTTTGACTGCTTTTTTGGCTAAGGTTTCTTCTTTTTTCGGACGCTTAAATGGCATTTTTCCTATGTTAGGGTCTGACCCTTAACAGGGTCAGACCCTAACGAATAAAAAACAAATAATAATTATTCTAACGTTACTCCTTTAAAACTGAATTCCTTCTCGTCTTCTTTATAAGATTCCACAAAACCTTGATAAGAAAGAAAATCATTAAGGCTGGTTTTACGAGCAGTTTTAAAATAATCCAAAATCGTTTCTGTTTTAAGCCAATTTGTCTTTCTTTTTCCCATATAGTCATCGTAGCTTGAATAAAGGTAATCTTCTAATAATTGATGTTTCCCAAGTAATTCTGATGGATTCAAATGAATATACCGGGAAAGATGCAATAGTTGCTCATCAGTTTCTACCAAAACCGCTTTATAAGCACTTTGAAATAAACCTCCCAAACGCTGATACCTTTGATTAAAATACATCACGTAATTAGTACATAAGGCGCGCATAAATTTAGTTATTCCCCTTTCGCTTTTCTGTTTAACTAATAAATGGAAATGGTTAGGCATAAGGCAGTAAACAAGCAAATCAATATCCTTTGATAAACTCCTTACTTGCCGCCTGTCAAAAGGAGGAATCTTTTTTGGCACAGGTGTGAGGTAGCTTTTTAAAAAGTAAAGGAAAGTTTTATAATCCCTTTTGTCGCTAAAAATCACTCTTTTCTCTACACCTCTGTTATAGAGATGGTAATAGCCGTCTTCAACGTAAATTTTCACCACATTCTTTCTGGGCATAGCTCAGGCTAACATGAGGGTCAGACCCTGTCAAGGGTCTGACCCTTTTCTCTTTTCTTCTTAAGCCAACTTGCAAGTATGGGAATAAAGGGCGCTACCACCAGCAGTAAAACTAGTCTTTCCGGAATCGTTAAAGTCGCTGGCTGAAGATTGGAATCAAAACCACTGACCACCGTATCATTGTATTTAATGCTCATTGTCGAACCGGCCTTATTGGTACTACTCCAAGAAGTCTGCCACCTGACTCTTTTGGGAGCAGCCGTAGTGATTGTTCGTGCTGGAACAGCAGTAGTAATCGTTATCGGACCATTGGAGCTAAACTGGTAAGTTCCGCTATATAAATTATCGGCACTGCTGCTACAATCTGAAGCATCAACCAAACTAATCACAATATTAAGTACCACCTTGGCTCCACCAGCGGCAGCATAAAATACTCCCTCCCAATGGAAATTCCAGTTGCCAGCGGTTGTTGAAGCATCAAGAGTACCGGTAGGCAAGGAGTTTGAATACCAGTTAAAAGGACCCGTATTTGAGGCGGAAATCACTATTTGCTGTTGGCCTGTTGTTCCGACTGAAGTCGTCATGGTATCCAAAGTGCTGCATACCCCATTATCTTCATGTAAGTATAAATTGTTCCAAGGGCTTGCCTGAACTTCTCTTACCCCTTGACTTAAACTTAAAAGAGTCACGGAAAAAGCCAGTAAAAGAGACAAGGCCATTTTTGAAACCCAACGCAAACGCTTGGGTTGGACGCGAAAATTGTTAAACCAGCCTGTGGCTGTTTGCCGGACCAAATAAGGGTTTTGCTGATAAGCATAAGCAGGAACCAAGCCGCTTCCCATCACTCCTTGCAATGCTGGTTCCCGCCTGGGCAAAATTCCTGCTATCCAACGGTAAAATTGACCTCTTTTAAAAATATCAGTAATCTTTCCAGTCTTGGGAGTTCTGAACCAGGGACCTTCTTCTTTCTCCAGGAATCCTTTGACCGAAGCATAAGCTTGAAAAGGAACAAGGATGTAGGAAAGGATAATAAAGGAAATCAGGCCTGAATAATCTTTTTCCTCCGCTTCCTCAAGGAATAAACCCACGGCATTAAGTAAAGGCAGGCTGAAAAAGTTGGTCAAAATTAGACTCCAACCCCAAAGTGAGGTCCAGAAAGGCAGATGGGCTTTAAAGACGGTTTCTGCCAACAACCAGGAAAAAGTGCCAACTAAAAATAAAAATGCCTGGAGGTAATAGGGTGTGTAATATAAAAGCTCTGTTTTCTCCATTAAGTTCATCCCTGGACTTTTTATCAGCAACCAGAACATCTTCTTGATATTAAACGAGTGGCCTTCAGCCCATCTCATTCTCTGTCTAACCAGTCTTTTGATGGTACTCACACACTCAGCCGGAGCTTGGACATAGGGAGTGTAGACAACCTTGAAACCTTTTTCATATAGTCTTAGGGTAAGTTCAAAGTCTTCAGTAATACTACTACCCCAGCCAAAGTGCTTTAGGACATCAGCTCTCATGCAGTATGAAGAGCCATGGATAAGCTTTAAACTGCCTAGGATTTCCTGGCTTGGTCTTTCAATGACGTAGGATCCGGCATATTCTGATCTGACTCCCCTAGTAATCCAGTTTTCTGATTTGTTTAAGACATGCCATTGGTAGCCGGCAATACAGGCTATATTGGACTTGTTCTTAAGTCTTGCTTCCTGGGTTTGATAGGCTTGCTTCTGATCTCTGGTTAGGTTGGTATTTCCCTGTGGATTATTCCTTGCCAATATATCATATGGTATCGAACTAATATTCTTTGTTACAAAACTCTGTTTTTCTTCAAAGCCACCGGTAGCCTTAAAATACTTGATAAACTGGATTAAGGTATCGGGGTAAGGAACAAAGTCAGCATCAAAGACACAAACAAACTCGGTTTGAGGATCCATGTGCTTCAGGGCATAAGATAAAGCTTTGCCTTTGAAACCTTCCCTGTTCTCCCGATGGATTACCTTGAGGGTAGGTTTACCGATGGCTGAGACTTGGGAGATCTTTTCTCCGTCTTCTCCCCTAACTACCTTAACCTTGCCATAGGTTTGCTGGAGGTCTGAGATGAGTTTACTGGTTTCATCATTGGAGTCATCACAAACGATTACCTCAAACTGGGGTTTATCTGGCCAGTCAGGGCCATACTTCATGGCCATGCAGGCCTTGATGACTCTTTTGGCTACTCTCTTCTCATTGTACAAAGGGATCTGGACGGAAATGAAAGGATGACGGTTAAGGTCAATCCTCTCCATATTAATCTGTAAACCACCATCCTGCATTCGTAAACCATTACCTAAAAATGTCTTTTTGCCATTCTTAAAACCGTTACCGCCCTCATTAGCGCCTAGGTCAACCCCAAAGACCTTTTTAAGGAAACCTAAAAACCCAGGCTTACCGTTGCCTTTACCATTACCCGCCCTGTTGTTATTTACTATCCCATTTAAGGATAGGCTTAGACCTCCGCCTTCTTCCGGAGAATGCCTGGAAAAAGAAAGCACTAAAGCCAAATTAAAATAGTACTTTAAAGAGTAGCAAAAAAAGATTGAACCAATAACCAAGGCGTTACCAGCCAAAATAATACCAATTTTAGCATTTCCTGGCACTTGTTTTAGTAAACTGCCAAAGTAGCCTAAGGCTCCCAATCCTACCACGGTCAAAAAGCAGGAAAAGACCGCAAGACTGCCTAATATGATAAATTTCTGTCTGACAAGAAGAGGTAGGTAAGCTATTTTGGCAAAGCTATCTTCAAGAATGCTAATGATTCTAATGACGGGAGTTAGCTGAGTTTGAGCATAAGCTTTTCTCAACTCATAAGTGTTTAGTTTATTCCTTTCCAAAACCCGCTGAACGCCATGATAACCTACAATTGGCTTAGCCGCTATTTGGGGTAAACAAACCATTATTTTCTTAATCCCGTATTCGGGATGCCTAACCACTGCCTGCAACACCGCTTTTTCGTATTTAACCGGAATCTGGCGGCTAAAGCGTTCAATTTTCCGTTCTTTATCTTTCATGGCCACCAATTTCTGCCCTCTCGGAGCTTCAAGATAACGCTGATACCATTTATAAAAGACTGGCCGGGAAATACCAAACTCCCGGCAAGCCTGGGCTACCGGCTTTTGCCCTTCTTCTATTTGCTTAATCATGGCCAAACGCCTGCTGGCCTTGAGTTTTAAAGCTGTTGGCTTGGGACTTTTAATCTCTCCTCTTGCCAGTTTGCGCAACCGGCCAAAGGTTAAATTGCGGCTTTGCTTGCTGAAATACTCCCTTTTCTTAACGGTATTTAGGTGCAACCTGGCTAAAACATTCCATACCCCATGATTGCCTGTGGAAACATGTTGGCTTAACTGATGAGAAGACCACCGGGGATGTTTCTTAACCAAGCTAATTATTTTGATAACATTTTCTTCGCTGACTCTCCGGGTTGGCCTTTTTCCTTTGTTTTTTTTAGGCCTAACTGTTCCCTCTTCCTGATACCGTTTTAGTAAGCGGTAAAAAAGGACACGGGAAATACCGGCTTTTTTGCAAACCTCAGAAACAGACCTTCCCTCTTTAGTAACCTTATTTATCAACCTTATTCTTTGCTGAACAGACAGTTTGGTAGTCATTTTGTTAACAGATTTTGGGTACTTCTTTTTGATTTTCTGTCTAATATTATATATGTTAACATTAATTGGATATAATCTGTCAAGTAATAATTTTCACTTTCTTGGCTTTTTTTCTGTAGTAGAAGAAAATTAGCTATCAAAATCATTTTTAAGAAGAAAAATATTCTGTTCTATGTGACTGGAGACTAAGATCCAAGAAAATCTTAAAATCAATTAGCTGAAGTTTGCCTGTTTTTGATCAAACTTTATACCCGGCAGTTTTTCTCAAGAAAATGAGGTAAAAAGACTATTTTTGCTTAAGGTATTTTTGCTTCTTTAGTTCGTTAGGGTTTAATTCGTTAGGTCAGATCCTTAACAGGGTCTGACCCTTTTTTCTTTTCTTCAAAAACCCTGGGATAAAAGGAATGATTGCCAGGAATGGCCAGAGGTATTCCGGTACGACCACCAAGGTCTGGCTGTCTGAAACAACGTTGCTCAGGTATTGGAGGATTAGGATATCAGTTTTAATAAAGTTTTCAATTGGATCAGTGGAATAAGTTCCCGAATCATCCTTCAGAGAGGTACGGATATAGTAAAGATCGCTTGAGCCATTAACTGAGTATGGCCTCCAGTTGGTAGGATTGGCATTCCAGTAAATCGCTCCATCAGTGGTGAGGTTGCTGGTACCATCAGTAAACCCGGAGATACTCTCAAGATCAGCCCAAGAAGACCCATTCCAGTATTCCCAAACAAGGTTCAAGCTTCCGGCTGTTGCCCCATTGGTAGCTAGATCAATATTAACCCCCGCAAACATCGTGTCAGCACCCAAGAAAAGATATTCTCCTCTTTCTGTAGCATCAGCATCAACCGGATCAAAGTCTAATTGATAATCATTTTCTTCGTCAAAAAGATATTCGTCAGTATCAGCAATATCGCCGCCATCGGCCAGAGTAATTGGAGTGGCGGCAGCACCACCGTAGACGCGAAATTCATCGATAATCCCATCAGCATGGAGTCCAGCAGCAGAATTACTAATTCCTATATTAGTTGGAAGAGTCAAATTAGCTGAGTTATAGTCGTTGGCTGCAGGATGATCATGGGCCGACTCCACTCCATTAATGTAAATTTTCATCTGGGTTTCGGTACTGAGATCAGTATCGTCCCACTGGATTCGTAAATGAACCCAATCGCCAGCGGCCCAGGAATAGTTAGTGCTTACAACTCGAACACCACTTTGAGTACTGCTGGCATCGATTATGAAAATCAAATTGTTACTACTTGCTTTGTAAAATTGGAAGTAATTATTAGCGTCTTGGTATAATTGAATAAAATAATGGGTTGCTGCATCACTATAGACTAATGTTGGTTTATACCAAAATTCAATCGCCCCTTTTGCCTTATCAAAGTTACCCGTAGTGGCAAAATACAGGCATTCACCACTGGCATCAAACTTAACCCCATTTCCATACTTCCCAGTAGTATAGCTCGGTTTAGTACCGCATTCTGAACCGGCGCCACCTATATCTGGACTAGTCACCACCGCGGCGCTTTCTAATGTCGAAGCCCAAAGCAACTCATCGGCAAAATAGGCGTCGGAGACCGGTTTATAGTCAACATTATAATTTGTGCCTTCAACCAGCGCGGCTCCTTCCATGGTCACGGAACTTGGCTTGCTGTTTTGGCGGTAGTTACGGATTTTAAAGTTAGGCTTGTACCGGTTCATAGAAGAAACCACGCTGCCGATAGCATGATCGGTAACAGAGAGTTCTCCGTTGGCAGGGATACCGGTAAAGGTAGTCGCGGTTGTACCGGTATAGGAAAACTTGTCGCCGTCAATATAGGCTAGACTGGGAGCGGCGGGAAAGCCTGTGGTTGAACCAACGGTGATAGAGGTTACTCCAACCGTAACTGCTGTCGTCGCAACAGCTGTCGAAGCGTTACTCCCTCCATCAATATCCAAATTCACCTGCGAACCTGAAGCGTCAACCGTATAAGCTCCTTCAGCTTCGTTGTAGTGTTCTTTGACTCCGGCTTTATAAATCTGCTCAATTTCTGCAGGGAATAGGACGCGGGAAAAAACAGCGGCCTCATCAATTAAACCATCAAAGGTTCCACTACAACTTGTACTTCCGCCAGTGCCGCCGATACAAAAATAGTAAGAACTGTTGGCTAACGTATTGGCGTAACTTGCCGGAAAACTGCCGGTCCGGTTTTCCGAACCGTTGATATAAGCTCTGACTGTAGCGCCGTTGAAAGTAAGTGCCACGTGACTCCAACTTCCATCAGGCAATACCGATCCTGCTGTTTCAAGCCAGCTAAAAGCGCTTCCATTACTTAATCTAGCTCCAAGGCCATTTCCAGCGCTGTAGTACATACTGTAAGCACCGACGGCTGCCACTCCGGAACTGCCTTTACAAATTATATCGCCTGCGCTTGTGTTTGTTTCAAGATTCACCCAAGCGGAAAGAGTAAAAACAGCGGTAAAATCCAGTCCTTTCTGGCTGGCATCGGCAATACCTAAAGAATCAGTGTCACTTCTTTCAAAATCCCTGGAGTAGGTTCCTTCTCTGGCATCGGTGGTTCGCGGTATAGTGTCGTCTGTACTAACCGTTAAGTTATTACCCCTAGTGGATTGATCGGTTTCAGCAGTTGAGCCATCGCTCTCCATATACCACAGTCCCTCCAAGTCCGAATCGTCCTCAAAACTCCATTGGTTACCGGTGGCAAAAGTGAGAGTGTCGGGATTACGATTATCGTTGTTAAAGCTCTCTCTTTCGGCTTCAGCATCCAAGTCGTTCTCGGGCTGGAGCAAAAAATACCATTTGGCATAGAGAAGGCCTGTTGGCGTAACATTGCCCTCTCGGGCGTGGAGCCGGTCGGTGGTGCCGACGCCGATATCAATCCGCCAGTCTTCTGTTCCTCCTGCTTGGTCAAGCCAACCATCTCTTTGGATACCGACAATAGCCGACTGATAGCCGGAAGCGTCAACCGCCGGAAAAGTCGCATAAATGTTAGTTTCCTCAAAAGTCGCGTCTACAGCTGAACTAGCTTCGGTATTGCCGTCTCCGTAATATAAAGTACCAGCAAAAGCATCATCCTGAATATCACCATCAATCATCAGGAAGTTGTAGCCGTTTTCATTGGCTCCCGGTGTATCTAAAGCCACGCCGCCGCTATTAAAGTCGGTAATGTTGGAAACATAGATGCCTTCGGTGGTAAAAGTGTAATCTTCAATCACCGTAAAATCAGTCCCGCCGAGACAGGCGCCGCCGGCGACAGTGTCAAAACAACCCTCAACTCTCACTCTCACTCTTACACTGGAAGACTCCAGAATAGTTGTCTTTCTCAAGTTATGATACCTTAACATATAGGCAGCACTATCTTCATAAATATATGGCCCCATAAATTCATAAGTATTAAGAGGACTGCTGTCATTCTGCGCCCGGTCATAGATTAACATATAGTCCTCCGTATCCCCTGTCTGCATCACTGCCCGGTATCTGTTAGGCACATCAACCTGGATTGAGCCTTTTGATAACTGAATTGGAGGTGAAGAATCAGATGGAGAAACTACCGTCGGACTTAGGTTTTGCAAAACATCAGGATTTTCCAAATTCCGGTATTCGTTTCTTCTGTTGGTCAAAAGCGTGGCATCATAAGCGCTTTCGGAAAGATCCAAAAACCAGTAACTTTCAACCGTGGTTTCATCATCATAGCCTGAAGCCGCTGAATCGTATTTGACCATGATATTGTCATTAGCTTCACTGGCAGCGTTATCAACTGTTCCCACATAAGAACTTGAGTAAGGAATTAAAGCTGTATCAAAACCGCTGGCGTCAGGCAATAAAACAACCGCTTTGTTAGTATCATCCACGCTTGAGTAAGTTTCTTTATAACCGTCATAGTCCTGAATCAGAAAGAACATATCACCTTCACCATTCCTTTCTCCGTCTTTAATCTCTAAAGCCACTTTCATAAAAACTTGACCATCAGGATAAATGGTGTAGTCAATCGTCGCTACATCATTTGTAGTCACATTACCAACTGCCTTCACTACTGCCCTATTGGGGCTAGCTTCAATTAAGGTTAAAGAACCAGTCGCATCACCAGAAAGATATGCGTCATCATATTCAATATCAAACAAAGCATCATAAACAGCATTACCAGAAACAATATTAGTAGCTCCGACACCAATTGAATCATGGTAAAACTCATCAATGGTGCCACCTTTAGTATTGTCAAAGATTATCTTGAAACCTGTTGAGCCGGAGTTATCAAAGTCTGAACTTTGAACCGTGATTGTTGAAACAGCCACCGTCGTAGTTACCGTCGGGTCCACCTCCAACCTGCCTGGTTTTCCTTCCGGATAAAAGATAACCGTATTGGTATTATCCTCTGCGTTTTGTTCTACCCTGACGCTGTTTCCTAAATAAGGAGGGTAGGAATACTGTTTGAAGAAATCAAACCAGTTTAGGTTGAGGTTATCAAAGTCTTGTTTTACCAGCGGAGGGTTTATGATGGAAGCCTGGTAAAGCTGTTCCAGGTCTTCATTCCTTTGTTCTGTCAGGTTGAAATTATCATTCTGAATTCTGAATTCCCCGTCTGCCTCGCTTTGCCAGCCCGCATCGTTTTGCGAAGCATTGCTGGCGGGCGAAGCATTGCTGGCAGGTGAATTCTGAATTATCTTAGTCTCCCACCTTAGTCTATTGGTATTAGGATTATCTTGAAGGCTAAAGGAAAGTTTGTTAATGCTTCCCTGGTCTTTGCTGTAGCCTATCTTAAGTTCTATGGAAGCTGGGATAGAAACAAAGGGATCCTGGGAAACAAGGTCAAAGTCTAACCTTACTATAGCGTAATCCTCATTGTCTTGGGAAGATAAAGTTCCCGGTACTAAAGGAGTGTAATCCTGCCAGGAAGAATCACCTTGGAGGTGATCATTAGGAAGGTACTCAAAGATAGGTACCGAGACTGCCTTAAAAACAAAGTCAGTTGCTTCCTGATTCACCCCCGAGGTGTCTGCAGAATTCACCTCGGGGGTGTCTGGGGCTGTGGTTTTTTCATAAAGTCTAACTTCTGTTGAGTTTTTATCCATCACTATCTTCTGGATGCCTTTTTCTGATCTGGTTTCTACTTCAATGGTGTTGTCTTTCTTAGTCAGTCTGTAAGGAACAAAGTTACCTTTATCATTTCCTTCTGCGGACTCAGGATCTACGACTTTAAGGTAAAAGTCCTGGGGAGTTTTATCAGGACTATGTTCTTCAACTTTAAGACTTGGGGTTTGATTCCCGCTCATGGCTGTTTCTTCCAGTTCTGAATCCTGCCTGCCGGGCAGGTAGGTCTGAGCTGATTCTGAATTCTTCTCTCTGTTGTCTGTCAGAATCACTGGTGGTTTTCCATTACCAGAAGGTGGGATGGAGTTTAAGGCCAGCTTGGTGTTCCCATTGTCTGCTGTGTCTTTGTTCTCTGCTGATGTAGGACTAATCCCCAGCTGTCCCTGAGCCTGGGCATAGGGAATCTTGTTTTGGGGAACTGAAGGCAGCATGCTGAAGATGGTGGAAGAACAAATGATCAGGAAAACAAGCATGGTTGCCATAAAACCCCGGTAATGTCTTTTTCTGATCCTGAAGTTGCTAAAAGGATTGTTACTGGTAGTAATATCATGAAGGTAGTTTAGGGCCAGGTCACGGGACTGAAAAGAGAAACCAAAAGAAGGCAGTTTCCTTCCCGGCAGTATTCCTGATACCCAGCGATAAAAACTACCTCTTTTGAAAACATCAGTAATCTTTCCAGTCTTGGGAGTTCTGAACCAAGGACCTTCTTTTTTCTCCATGAAGCCTTTAACCGAAGCATAGGCTTGGAAAGGAACAAGGATGTAGGAAAGGATAATGAAGGAAGCTAAACCTGAATAGTCTTTTTCTTCTGCTTCTTCAAGAAAGAGGCCAACAGCATTAAGCAAAGGTAAGGCAAAGAAGTTGGTCAAAACCAGAGACCAACCCCATAAGGCTGTCCAAAAAGGCAGCCTTGCTTTGAAGACGGTTTCGGCAATTAACCAGGAAAAGGTGCCTAAAAGGAAAAAGAAAGCCTGGAGGTAGTAGGGAGATAAGTAAAGGAATTCCACTTTTTCAGGGAAAGTAAGAGGGCTGGGGATGAAGCGTCTAGCACTACCTTCTACCGCGTCATTCCCGAAATGAATTCGGGACAGGCTTTGGACTTGACGTCCAACGTCATCCTGAACTTGTTTCAGGATCCCTACCTTTCTAAGATGAAAAAGATGCTGGAATAAATTCAGTATGACGGTTTTGGGAGAAGATTCTGAAATAAATTCAGAATGACAAGGTTGAAGCTCTTGCCACCTACCAAACATCAGTCTCCCAAACATCTTCTTGATATTAAAGGAGTGGCCTTCAGCCCACCTCATTCTCTGCCTGATGAGTCTTTTGATGGTACTCACACACTCAGCCGGAGCTTGGACATAGGGAGTGTAGACAACCTTGAAGCCTTTTTCATATAGTCTTAGGGTAAGTTCAAAGTCTTCAGTGATACTTGTTCCCCAGCCAAAGTGCTTTAGGACATCAGCTCTCATGCAGTATGAAGAACCATGGATGAGTTTTAGACTGCCCAGGATTTCCTGGCTTGGTCTTTCAATGACGTAGGATCCGGCATATTCTGATCTTACTCCCCGGGTAATCCAGTTTTCTGATTTGTTTAAGACATGCCATTGGTAGCCGGCAATACAGGCGATATTGGACTTGGTCTTAAGTCCTGCTTCCTGGACTTGGTAGGCTTGCTCCTGACTGCGGTTAAGCCTTGTCCTTCCCAATATATCAGAAGGTATCGAACTAATGCTTCCTGTTACAAATCTCTGTTTCTCTTCCCAGCCGCCGGTGGCTTTGAAATACTTGATGAACTGAGTAAGGGTATCGGGGTAAGGAACAAAGTCAGCATCAAAGACACAACAAAACTCAGTTTGGGAATCCATGTATTTGAGGGCATAAGACAGGGCTTTGCCTTTGAAACCTTCCCTGTTCTCCCGGTGGATTACCTTGAGGGTAGGTTTACCGATGGCTGAGACCTGGGAGATCTTTTCTCCGTCTTCTCCCATGATGACCTTAACCTTGCCATAGGTTCTTTGGAGGTCTGAGATGAGTTTACTGGTTTCGTCATTGGAGTCATCACAAACAATCACTTCAAACTGGGGTTGGTCTGGCCAATCCGGGCCATACTTCATCGCCATGCAGGCTTTGATGACTCTTTTGGCTACTCTCTTCTCGTTGTACAAAGGAATCTGGATGGAGATGAAAGGATGACGGGTAAGAAAGATATGGTCAAGGTTGGGCTGAAGACCATTTCCCTGATGCTCTCCGCCATTTTCCAGGAAAGACTGTTTGGGGTTTTGGCTGGTGGTACTACCTTCACCATTAGAATAACCATTGCCTTCTCCATTCCCATTAGCAGTAACCTCAATCCCAAAGACCTTCTTAAGGAAACCTAAAAACCCGGTATGACTATTAATAGTAGTATTGCCATTAGCATTACTGCTACCATTACCATAACCATTCCTATTACCATTAACCCTCCCATTCAAAGCAATGCTCAGACCTCCGCCTTCTTCAGGGGAATGCCGGGAAAAAGACAAAACCAGGATGAGGCTAAAGTAATACTTGAGGGAATAGACAAAGAAGATGGAACCGAAGAACAAAGCGCTGCTGGCCATGACCAAGCCTATCTTAGCACTCAGATTGGGAGCCTGAGATAACATTTTAGTCCAGTAAATAAAGCCTGAGGAGAAAACAACAGCGGCAAGGAAACTGAGGAAGGAATAGGGTAAAAGAGGCTTGATTTTTTTGAAATTAATCTGTTTTAAATTAATCTCTTTTAAAGAAGACAGACTAAGTCTTCGAAGTTTTACCAGAAGATTTGCTAATAGAGCTATAAGAGGCGGAGGAATAGCAGACAAGGTAGGCAGTCTGCCAAAAACGGGTTTGAGGAAATCCAGGATCCGGGCAAAAGGAGGCAGTGTTACTGGCTGATAAGCTTGGCTGTAAACCAATCTTTTCTCATAGGTACTAAGGTTAAACCTTTGAAAAACATTTTGCACCCCATGGTTACCTACTTTAGCTAATACCTGGGCCACTTTGTGAGTCGAGTACTCCGGATGCTCTCTTACTATATATAGTATCTTTTCCTGCAGTTCTTCAGAAATTGCCCGGGGATGAGCAAAACCCAAAGGATTGTTATCTGCCATGGCCTTTACAAGAACCGTATCTTTAGCTTGTGCCTCTTGGTAGCGCTTTAACCATTTATAGAAAGTCTTTCGGGAAATATGGTAGCGCTGACAGACATGGGAAACCGGTTCATCTCCAATCAATACTTCTTCCAAAAGCTGCTTCCTTGTTTCCGGAATGAGCCTTAAATAACCAGGAAAGTTAGCATCTTTGACCTGTTGAGGTTTCCTGAAGTTGAAAGTATAACTCCAACGCTTTTTCTGCGTCCCCAGATCTAAATCTTTAAGCAAAAGCCAAACACTTTTAGGGCTAAGATATTTTTCTCTTTTACGAAGTTCTTCTGAGATTTTCTTCGGTCCGAAGCCGGAATTAGCCAAACCAATTCTTAAAACATCTTGTTTAAATAATTCTCTTTTTTTTCCGTGGCGAAGCCTATTCTCTCTAGCCTTTTTATATTTGGCTAACCACTGATAAACGGTTTTACGGGAAACCTTGAGCAAACGGCTCGCTTCCGCCTTTTTAAGGCGCCCCAAAGCGACCTTTTCAATAACTTTACTGGCATGGGCAGTGAATTTTGACATAGTTCGATCTTGTTTGCCTGCAATAGATATTGTTACCTATTATGGGTACTATGTCAAGTGTTAGTTATAATTTTTTCAACCTAACAGATATAAATAAAAACCTAAAAAAACATTGTCAGTGACGGATTATTTACTTGAAATTAAATTTACTCTATAAAGTGTTACCTTTATCTTCTAATTACTGTTTTTAATGATTTTTCTCAAGAAAAAAGCGGATTAAAACCAAAAATATCAGTTTACAGGCGAAGAGCAATTCTATAGGATAAATGGACTTCTAGTTTAGAGGATAAAACGTTTTTCCGGGTTAAATTCTAATTTTATGTTTTTGATCAATTTTTTTGTGCAATAAAAATGTGGTAACTTACTCTTTAAAAACCTTTTAGTTGCTAAATTAGTAAGATTTAACGCCTACAATAAAAGAAATCTGTTAAAAAGGTTTTTTTAATTAATATTACAAATTTACTATTATTTATACTATTTATAGGTCTTCAATTCTATTATAATTTTTATACCTTTTTTTGTGTATATTAAATTTATATTTTATTATAAGTTTTTCATCTAAGTCAAACATAGCAAAGCATTATTCTGTGACTACTTTTTTATTCGGACTAACTACCACAAAAAAATTTCTCTTTTTTTCGATCTTGACAATGGTTTTATCAGGTTTTATACTTAAGCAATACAACATTTTCATCTCGCCTGTTTATGTCTGATAAAGAACCGATTTTAACTATCTCAGTCGCGGCAAAACTACTTGGGTTACACTCAAGAACATTAATGTTTTATGAACAAGCCGGGCTTATTGAACCACACCGAACAAGCACTAACAGACGCCTCTTTTCTATTGAAGACTTAAACCAGCTCCAATTTATTACTTTCCTCACCCAAAAAGAAGGCATAAATCTCAAAGGCGTCAAACTTTTGTTGGAAGCAGTGAGTATTGCTGAAGAAAGCGGCTTAAGACTCCGACGCCGTCTTTTCCCCTCCTTCAAACTCAAAAAGTTAATTTGACAAAAGGGTCAGACCCTTGACAGGGTCCGACCCTTTTTCTATTTTATTAAGCTTTTTGTGATATAATCATGCTTGCATATACTTGCATACAATATTTTTGATTATATATAAATATATGCAAGTATATTAAAAATATGAAAACTAAGTGGTTTTCCATTGGTAAAGCCAGCCGTTACCTAAGCATCTCCAGAGATACTTTACGAAGATGGGAAAAAACTAAGGAAATCAAGCCTTTTCGTTCGCCAACCAACCGCCGTTTCTACACCGAAAAACAGTTAGTAAACCTTATGAAGGTGGGTAAATCCAGAAAAAAAAGGTTTATTAAAGGAAAACTTGGCAGTTCTAAAACCAAAAGGCTAACCAAAATCATTCAGTTTATTCTTATCACTACCCTTACTTTCGGTAGCGGTGTTCTTATCGCTTTATTAATCATTTATTTCTTTTTTTCCTAAACTGGGGATTCTTTTTTCTACTCAGAAACCTGATAAATTCGGTCTCCTTCATAATCCAAAATTTTTTGCATACCGGGAAAGCCTTCAAATTTGTCCGGAAATTTAAAATCATGGTAAAACTCACCTGACTTGAAAGTATGAACCACTAAGTATCTAACCCCTAGTTTCCTCAACCATTCCCTTGATTTCTCCGGATCTTGGCCTTCTCTTATCTCCCAGGCCGCTTTTCTCCAATCAGCATTAGCTGATGCCTGATCAACCCCACCTCTAACTTGAGGAATATCATAAAAAGCATTTAGCCAAAAAACACTGGTTCCTGAGAGAAAAACAGTCTCATCTCGCTTGGCAATTTTTACTAACTGACTGCCAATTTTATATTCTATCGATTGATTGATTTCTTTTTGCAAAGTTCCTAAAACCCACTTTTTAAATATTAGGCAAAAAAGCAATAAGTAAAAAGCTAAAACCGGAACTAAAATCAGCTGGTTTCTATATCTTTGCCTGAACCGATCAATCAGTAAACCCAAAAGTATACTCATCCCTAGCTGTAACTCCATCCCGTAAGCAGACCAATCAAGCCAAAAATCAGGATCAGCAATAAATCTTAAAAAGGTTAAAAAACCGAAGCTAAAAAGCCAGTAAAAGCAAAACTTAAAAAGCGGGTTTTTTGACTTGAGCTTATGAACCCCAAGGTAAAACGCCAAACCCAAGGGCAAAAGCTGCCCTACCTCAAAAACAACTTTAAAAAATGGTTTGCCTGCAAAAGAAGGTGCCAGTAAAACCCTAACCCAATAACCGGGCATGTACCAAATAGTAGCAAAAAGCAAGGCATACAAAATAATCCTCAAGGTTTTTTTGATTTTTAGCTCAATTTTTTTCCAGCCGGAAACCGCCAGCAACACGGCCATCATTCCCAAAAAAAGAGAAGGCATTATCAAAGTATGAGTAAGTATAATGAAGCATATCAAAATACAAAGTAATATATCATACTTAGCTTTTGGTTGTTGAAGAGATTTTGTATATAAGATAAAAAACCAAGGTAGAAAAGTAAAAGCAATTAAAGATAGGCCGTCGGAAAAAGGGAAAAGAAAGAAAACAAATGGTCCCAGCAAATAAAAAAAGGCGGTTAAAAAAGGAGTAAGGCTGTTTTTCGCTGACTGCTCGGCTTCTTTTGGCCTGGATAACAAACGAACTAAAAAATATACCCCTACCCCGGAAAAAAGCCAGCAAACGACCATCAAGCCAAAAAACAGTTCAAAAAAATTTAATCCAGGTATTAGTTTATGAAGAAGAACAAGTCCTCCGGGTAGAACCGGCCCGGTAAGGTAACGAAAAGGTGTGCTCCCTAAATACCAATAAGGATAATGACTAAATATTGCTTTTGGGCCTTGAGATTCTAAAAACCTGGCCAAAGCGACCTGAACGGGAATCAATGATGTCTGGCCGGGATACATTGCTTTACTTTATTGCAAAATCAACCTCTCTGTCAAATGAAAACTCCGCGGTCTAAAGACCGCGGTTTCTTCAAGGTCTAGTTTTCATCCCGTACTGGGAAAACATTATCCCAGTCCATCTCCGGGCTAAAGCCGCGGAGTTTTCTCTGGTGCGGGATAAATAAGAATTATTCCCGACTACTCTGTTTTCTCCACTAAAACAAATCCATAGCAAAACCACCAAAAGAAAATCAGCCAAATAATGGTCATGATTGCCGCCAGGTAATCATGGAAGACAACGGCAAATAAAGGCCGGGAAACCACCAGTAAAATCACCGTAAAAGTAATTCTTAATAAATTAATTAAAAAAGTTCCTAAAATGCCAATTAAAAAAGCCTCAATTTTAGAAAAAAAAGTATAATTAGCTGTTTTAAAGCCAAATGGCAGGCTTAAAAAAAACAAAAGCAGGCTTTGCCAACCAATACAGTTCCAAGAAATTCTGGCATAAATGCCATTGGCCAAAAAGCCGTCAGGATAAGCCACAAATTCAATCTTAAATGGTCTAACCATTACGCCTACCATTTTTACTTCCCAAGGAACTATTTTTTTTTGGACCCACATATACCAACCAAACTTCTCCACTACCCGCGTCAAAAGGTCGTTAATCGAAACCACAAAAGGCAAAATCATCAACATGATAACTAGGGCCACTAAAATCATCTGAAAAACTCTTTTTTGAGTCATATTTTTATTTTAGCTAACCTGCTTTGAAATTACCAATTTAGAAGTTCTCTTTGTCTTTTTTGGAAAAAACAGCGGTAGCAAAAATGGCTCCCAGCAAATAACCGGCAGTAAACATACCCCAGTAAAGAAGCATCTAATTCTCTTTCTGGGCAGAGCTCGGGAAATTTAAAATCTGAAGGCAGGAAAACGGCAGGAGTATTTTCTTTTTACAATAAAGCCAAAGTTCCGTCAAGAACCAAATAAAATTAAGTTTAATTAGCTAACCTTTATTAACCTGATTCTCATTACCTCATAACTTTTGAGGTTCTCATTTAAAACCACACTTCCACCTTGCACCATCACTTCTTTTTCTTGAGGTTGACCGAAAAGTTTTTGTTCAAATAAGCGGTATTGGCCATCCTTTAAACCATTAAAAGTAATATTAAAACTCTCCTCATGGCCGCCACCCGGTTGATAATTGGCTAAAACTAAGGTTACCGTGCGGTTGTCGCTGCCCGCAAAACCGGTAATCTGGGTTCCTTCCCCCAATACTTCTAACCTTTCTCCCTCAAGTTCCCCCAACCAATCATAAAGGTAAAACCTCGGTTTTTCCTTAACTTCGCCTGTGCCTTCGTGAGTTAAAAGACCCCAAGCTTCGCTGCCTTGACCCGGACCGTCCTTAACCTCAAAAGCAAAAATTAAAGCAGTTTTATCCAACAATTTCCGAATCACGGCCACGGCATGACTGGCTGCCACATTGCTGGAATAAACCGTATCTTTTTCCGAATTTGGCCCCCATTCGGTAATTACCAGCTCTGCCCCGGCAAATTTTTGATATCTTGCCTGGCCGGTCAAAATATTTATTTGATAAACGTCATTTAAAAAAATATCAGGAGAAAATCCATAACGATGCCAGGAAATAAAGTCCAAACGCAAATTATTGCTAAGACAAAAGTCAAAAAGCAGTTTTACCCAAGTAGAATCCAAAATCGGTATTGCCGGCCCGCCGATTTTAAAATTCCTTGCTCCTCGCGCTTGCATAGCTCCTAAAACCGCATGTTTATACAACAACCGGTAATCCTTGTTGCCATACATTTTCCAGCCTCCAAATTGATCCAAAGACGGCTCGTTCCAAACTTCATAATACACGCCATCAATTTTCCCTGAATAATGTTCTACTATCGCCCGGGTTAAATCCTGCCAGTCAGCCCAATTTGCAGGCACCTCTATTTTTGATGAGGCCACAGCTGAAGGCATATAAGATAAGGAAAAAAACGGCTTGGCTCCCATGGCAACAATATCTTCAACCGTCGCATCTAGTTTTGACCAATCATAATCACCCTTGGCTTTCATTACCCCATAATAATCATCATCAAAAATATGGTCCAGACGGATATAATCAGGTCCTATTTTTTTCATCAGAGCAACAGTAGGCTGCAACATTCTTATTCCTGCTCCTTCTTCGCCGCCCTGGGCAAAAGCCCGCCAAACCCGAGGCATTGTTCCGAAACTGCGGTTCACATTAACCTTTATGTCTGCCTGCCGGAAAGGAACCGCCAAATAAACCTCGGCCACCCTAATCCTAAGTTCTCTTTCTACCCACCATAAAGGTACGAAAAGAAGCAAAAAAATGGTTATCAGCGTAACTTGCCAAAATTTGTATTTATCCATTTAAAACTCCCCCGCTGTTTTATTTCAAATTCAGCCTTGCTCCGGAAACTTCCTCCAACACATCATTTCCCTCGTCATCCCACAAATTGCAATCCAGTTTGCTTTCTTTGGAAAAGTCAAAATCAATGACCGCTTCTCTTACCTCTGCTGAACTGCTCTTTTTTACCTTAAAAGATATCGTCTTAACCAAAAATTTTCCCACTGTTTCTTTCTTTTCTTCTTCTGTTCCTGGAGCTCCGCCAGCTGGCGGATCTTGACGATCCTGGTCTGAAACTAAATTCCCCGACCAAAAAGCTGTCCCTTGCGCTTCTTTTTCCCATTCATCACCGACTAATTCCAAAAACCCGCTCGGGTAAAAAAGGCGCAAATCTATTTTATTCACCGGTTTTTTGGTCTCTCCCCAAACCGCCAGCGTAAATTCACCGCTGAAAACTCCTTCACCAAGCTCAAACCACAGTTTGCCTCCAGAAGCCAATTTTTCTTCAATTTCCGGCTCAACAACACCCAAAAGTTCCTCTTTAGCCGCCGCTTCCTGCTGAAGCTGTCTTTCCTGCTGTGCTTGCCATACTTCTTGTCTTTTTTGCTTTAATTTCTCCAGCCTAAACCAAACCCAGCCTATCTGGATTAAAATTAAAACACAAAATATCCAAATAATGTTTTGAGTTCTCATGCTTTAAAATCACTATAATTGATTTTCTGATTCAACTTCAAGCCCTAAGATTACCTGGCGCCTCAAATTAAACTAATTTTTCCCCAGCTCTTTTTTAAAAAACTCCAAATCTCTTTGGACCACAAGCTCCCAACTGCCTTCCATATGATGACCAGCCGAAACATACTTAAAGTAGTAAACCTCATTTTCCAGTCCTTCTAATTTTTCCACCAGTTGATCAGACCAGGAAACAGGAATATAAGGGTCTAAAAGTCCCTGATGTAACTGGATCGGAGCTTTAATCCAGGAAAGGTAATTGTCATATGAATATTTTTCCGTATCATAATCTTTCTCAAACTCCGCCAAAGACTTTCTTAAAGCCTTGCCTTTATCATCAGCTTCAAAAATATAGTAAAGCACATCATAAGGAAAAAACTGGCTTACCGGTGCCCATAAAGTTGTTGGATAGTTTTTACCTGTTAATTCCAAAATAGTTAAAGCGCTTAGGCCGCCGTTGCTATGTGCCCAGATTCCAACTCTGTTGGAATCTGCCCTGAGCGAAGTAGAAGGGCCGATTGAAGCTAAAAGGTCTAAAATACTGATATTTTTCAAAAATCTTTCTTCCCAAACATCATTAGGCGGCATGTCTGACTCACCGTAACCTAAAAAATCAGGGGCTAAGGTTAAATAGCCATTGTCCGCCAACACCTCTCCTGCCCGCTGGGTTCCTACGCCGGTTTCGTACACTCCCGGATCAACCCAACCTCTTAACATGATAATTACCGGAAAAGGCCCGTTCCCGGCCGGCACATTAGCCAAACCGCTGATTTTCTTTCCCTCAGACTTATAAGAAAAAATATAGGATGTAAATCTGGTACCTTTATTTATTTCTTTGTCCCAAACAATTTGGCTTGGTTGAGCTTCCCTATCCTTTAGTCTTTCCAATTCATATTTGGCTAAAGGTTTTTCCTTTTCCTGCTCAATTTTTCCCAAAGGAGACAGCAGTATCCACCCATTATTTTCCCACCTCATTTTTGCCCAAATTCCCGCAGCGAGAGCAATTAACCCTAAAAAAATCAAAAGAATAATAAGGATCCTTTTATTCATTCTATTACCTCAACTGCTTCAACCACGTCCATTCCCGAAGTTTCAAATCCTCCCAACCACTCGGAAAAATCTGCTTCACTTTCATTTTCCAAAGGAATCAGCTTGAAAGAAGAAACTATTCGGGAGTAAACTTGCTGCCAGAATTCCAC
>DATKWX010000007.1:0-3461 GCA_035529355.1 Bathyarchaeia archaeon | reverse complement strand
AGAATTCAACGGAACATTGTCAACCAGCGCCTTTGGATATACGGCAACGGCTTGGCCAATTGATGCCGTCATTCCTGTGCCGTCATAGTTCATCGCAGTTCCAAATTTCCCATCGCTTTCAACCATCGCAGTTAGCCAAACAGCATTGTCAACATGCCTTCCTGTTACTGGTTTTATAACCGAAGATTTTCCTTTAACCACGAAGCCCGCAAATTTTTTAAATACTATACGCTTCATTTTAAATGCCTTTTTTGTTCAAGCTGAATTGATGGCCGCATTCTGGACACTTGCACTGCACTTGAAATAATTTGTTGTTTTCGTTTTCTTCGTCTTCATCGTCTTTGTCTTTTGGCCTAAAAGATTCCCAGTCGAAATCTAACATGTCAACGAAGCCTTTTAGTTCTTCCTCGCCAAAAGGCATCGTTTGAGCTAAATCGGAAAGATCAAAGCCACCTTCACCAGAAATCTCTTTCATCAATTGCGCAAACTTCACATTATCACGCTCAAACTTTGTTTCGTTTGTTTCAATTGCAATTCTTCTGGCTTTATTGTCTGATATTTTCCCCAAACTATAACAAACTATTTTGTCATATTCGAGTTCCTTTAAAACTTTGAGGCGATGATTGCCGTTAACCACTTCATAAAAGCCAGTCTTCAACTTGCGCACAATTATGTTTTCAATCTGTCCGTTGCGTTTAATGTTGTTTTTTAGTTTTTCTTCTTTGTCTTCTTCCTCTTCTTTGTAATTCCAATCAGCCGCTACAAGTTTTTCTACTGATATTGTTTTCCATCTTTTATTCCCAATAGACATTTTTACTTCTCCGTTTTGGTTTTAAATTTTTTTCACAATCAAAAGAACTTCTTTGGCCAGCTCAGGAAAATTAGCGAACAACAATGGCTCAAGAAATTCTTTAGGAATATAATCAAGAGCCGGTTCAAAAAAATCACGAATAGGTTTAGGGGCTTTTTCTAAAGCTTTTCTAAATACTTTTACACTTCCGCAAATGCCGATTTCTTTTTGTATCTCAAAGCCAACTTTTTTGAGCGCCAGTCTTAATTCACTCAACTTCCATTCATAGACGTGCGCCTTGTATCTCACATCAAAACCATTTTGATTTTCCGGGGTATTAGGGCACGACAAAAACATTGAACCATTTTTTTTAAGCAACTTGGAACATTCCCCTAGCGAAGCAAGGCCATGTTCCTTGTGCATATGCTCTATTGCCGAAGTGTACACGATGAAGTCAACTTTTTCCTTTATCTTAGAAGCCATATCGGCAACGTTAGAAATTACCCACTCCACATCAAAAGGATAAAATTCTTTTGCATCTATTGGTTTGTTGCTTCTAATATCTTTTGTTTTTGAAGTAAGATTTTTAGGCTCAATGTCTACGCCAATATATTTTTTTATTTCTTTAGCATGATACCTCATTAACGGAAGGAGAAGCCCCCTGCCACAACAAACATCTAAAACAATGAAATCTTTCTTCATCATTTTTACAGCTTTAAAATGCTGAATATAATTCATGACATCTAAATCCGTAAAAAACCCGTCGCGCATTTGGAGGTAAAAATTACGCATTTGATAAGTAGTGCAAAGAATTTCATCTACAGGAATTTCCCCATCGTTTTTAAAAACTATTTGCTGCTCTTTTATTACGTCCATTGTATACCTCTATTAGCCCAAAGATTTGTTAAATATTTCTCGAACTTGACCATTTCTTTAACGTTATGAATTCTTCTTTTAAGATGCTTTGAGCCATTAGAATCAACTAAGTAACCATGCTTTCCAGTCGTCTCCGTGGCTCGCCATCCCGCATGCTTGAGGCCCGTGCCACCAAAGTCTATTACCCTCCCCAAACCGCCTTCCAGAATAGCAGTGGTACTATCACAAGAATAAAAAGGGTATTTGGTTAAAACCAATGGATTCATAATGCCAAAGGCGTGAACTTTTATCGGCCAATAGTTTTTAATTATGCTCCAGCATTGATCTAAACTGCGAAACAACCTTTCTTTTTGTTTTAGCAAAGGTATTATCTTTCCAATAGCAAAATACTTACTGCTTTCACAATACATTTCTAATTCTTTCAAATCGGAACCAAGATGAAAAGTTGGAATTGAATCTATTCCATTGGCTAACATGTATTCGTGATTTTTTCGGGATTGTTTTGCGTCACCAATTTTATCAAGCGAAGCGCAACAAAAAATATTCTTTTCGTTTTCTTTTATGTATGCAATATACTCATTTATGTCTATTTCATAACCTTGCGCGCAAGCAGTAAAAGCTCCACAATCTAAAAAAAAACGTTTATTTGAATCTTTCTTTTTACCTAGCCAAAACTCAAAACTCTTTTTTTCTTTCTTGATATAAGCAAAAGACAACAATCTATTGCCCGACGCTTTCAATATTGCATCTTCTAAAATATCGTGTTTAGTACCCAAGTTGCCAGCAAAAAAACAAATCATTATTTGCCTACCTCATTCTTTCCACACTATGCCTTTATGCGTCCATAGCCTTGTAAAATATCGCTCAAGTTTTACCATTTCTCTAACGTTATGAATTCTTCTTTCGGAATACTTTGAACCATCGTTTGAATCCATTAAAGAGCCATACCTTCCTGTGATTTCCGTAGATCTCCAACTTTCTTTTTTAACATTGAAGCCATCAAAATTCATTATCACTCCAAAGCTACCGTTATAAATAGCAGTGGTACTATCACAAGAATAAAAAGGGTATTTGGTTAAAACCAATGGATTCATAATTCCAAAAGCATGAATCTTTATCGGCCAGTATTTTTTAATTATACTCCAACATTGATCTAGGCTACGGACTAGTTTTTCCTTGTTACGCAACAAAGGTATTATCTTTCCAATAGCGACGTATTTACTATTCTCACAATACATTTCCAATTCTTTTAAATCAGAACCAAGATGAAAAGTAGGCATTGAATTGACCCCTTTATCTAACATGTATTCATGATTTTTTCGGGACTGTTCCGCATTGCCAATTTCATCTAACGAAGCACAACAAAAAAAACTTTTCTCATTTTTCTTCACGAATTCGATGTACTCATTTATGTCTATTTCATAACCTTGCGCGCAAGCAGTAAAAGCCCCGCAATCCAAAAATAAACGTTTATTTGAATCTTTCTTTTTACCTAGCCAAAACTCAAAACTCTTTTTTTCTTGCTCACGATAAGCAAAGGATAACAATCTATTTCCTGAAATTTCTAAAATTTCATTTTCTATAATCGCATGAGAACAAGCCGAGCCAACGTTGCCAGCAAAAAAACAAATCATTAATATCTCATTTCATTAATTCCAAGAATTCCATTCGAGCCGAATCCTTTTCAAGCAAAGCACCTCGCATGGCGGAAGTAATCATCAAAGCCTGTTTCTTTTCAACGCCCCTCGCTGTCATGCAAAGATGTTGAGCCTTTACAACGACGCCAACCCCGGCC
>DATKWX010000006.1:0-3547 GCA_035529355.1 Bathyarchaeia archaeon | reverse complement strand
AAATATTCCAAACAGCAGTAAGTCTGTAGTGAGTCCAATGATAAAAATCAAAATTTTTATTTCTTTATCAAGGATCGGCGTTCCTTTTTTCCTGGGTATCTCATTCATCAGGCCTTCGTCTTTTGGTTCAAAAGCCAAAGCTAAACCAGGCAACCCGTCTTCCACTAGATTGATCCATAAAATCTGAGCTGGCAAAAGCGGTGTTGGAAGGCCAAAAAGCAAACTGCCGCCGATTAAAATTACCTCGGTAAAACTATCGGACAAAAGGTATAAAACTACTTTTTTAATATTTTCAAAAATACCCCTGCCTTCCCCAACAGCAGCCACAATGGTTTTAAAATTAGAGTCCAAAAGAACCATATCTGCTGTTTCTTTAGCTACTTCCGAAGCGCTACCGACAACTATACCAATATCGGATTTTTTTAAAGCCAAAGCATCATTAACTCCGTCACCCATCATCGCTACGGTATGGCCTTTGACTTGAAGAGCCTTAACGATTCTTATTTTTTGTTCCGGCGTTGTCCGGCAAAACAAAATTACATTCTCAATTTTCTGCGTCAATTGTTCATCAGAAATCTTTTCCAACTCCCAACCCTCCATAATTGAATCTTTGCCAAATCCGTCACCGGTCAAATCCAATTTTTTCAAAACATTTACCGCCGTATTTTTGTAATCGCCGGTAATCACCTTGACCTTTATCCCCGCCCGGCGGCAGGCGGCCAAAGCCTGCTTTACCTCAATTCTGACCGGGTCTTCAAACAACATTAATCCCAACCACTTTAATTGAACAAAGTCATAATTACCATCTACTTTGCCATCATACTTCCCAAAATCTTTTTTCAGTTTCCTAAAAGCTTCCTTTATTTGTCGTGAATCACAAGTCCGGTAAGCAAAGGCAACCACCCGCAACCCTTTTTTGGTATAATCTTCCAGTTTTTTCTGCCATTTTTCTTTTTCAGTCTTGGGAAGTTGGCTAATTTCCATCACCATTTCCGGCGCGCCCGAAAGAAAAATCTCTCCCTTGTCTCCATTACCTTCATGCAAAGTGGCAATAAACTTTCTTTCCGAGGAAAAGGGAATCTCGTCTAATCTTTTGTATTTATTAATCAATTCACTAGTTTGCATTTTTCGTTTTACATTTTGCATTTTCTTGGCCCATTGCATCATGCTGATTTCCAGAGGATTAATCATATTGTTACACAAGACTGCCGCCCTTATACCTAGTTGCTTATCAACCATGTCTGCTCCAACCACTCTCATCTTGCCTTCCGTCAGGGTGCCGGTTTTATCAGCACAAATGACATCAACCGAACCTAGGGTTTCGGCAGCCAAAAGTTTCCTAACCAAACCTTTGCGCTGCAAAACTCTTTGCATGCCTAAAGTCAAAATTACGGTCAAAGAAATTACCAAACCCTCAGGGATAGCAGCTACGGCTACGGCTGTGCTTAAGGTAAACATCTCTAACCAATAGCGCTGACGCCACATCCCCTCAAAAAAAATAATGACACAAATAACACTAAAAACTATTGCCAAAATTTTGGAGAGTTTACCAATTTCTTTTTTTAAAGGAGTTTCTTCGTCAATCGTTTCCTTTAACTTACCTGCCAGCTTCCCCATTTTTGTTTCCATTCCTGTCTTTGTCGCCAATATTTTTGCCCTTCCTCCAACCACAACAGTCCCCATAAAGACTTCTTCTTGCTTCTTCTTCCTCACCGCCACGCTTTCTCCTGTTAAAATGGCTTCATTTAAATGCAAATCCATTTGCTCCACCACCACACCATCGCAAGGAACCCTTCCGCCAGTTTTTAAAATCACCAAGTCTCCGGGGACAATTTGATTAGCTTCAATTTTTTCTTCCTTACCGCCTCTCAAAACCAAAGCATGAAGCACCAGCATTTTCCGTAAAGCGACTAGAGATTTCTCAGCCTTAAACTCCTGGATAAAACCCAAGACGGTGTTAACAGCGACTGCCAAAAAGATTACGGAGGCATCTGTCCATTCTTTTAAAACCAGGGTAATCACTCCGGCAAAAAAAAGGATATAGATTAAAGGAGATTTAAATTGATCAAAAACAAGCTTAAACCAGGGTAACCCTTTTTTTCCCTCAATCTCGTTTGGTCCGTATTGTTTAAGTCTTTTTAATGCTTCTGCAGAAGAAAGGCCTGAGTCTTGCTGTTTTTTTTGCTTGACCATATATTAATATTAATACTACCACAAATCACACCCTGCCTGCGGCAGCGAGACCCAGGGGATATTTAGATTACATCTCGGGATTTTTGCTTAGATCCTTTAACTCTTTTAAAGAAGTTGTTTGGTGAGATTTTTTATCATCCCTAAATCTTTTTAATCGGGGGAAACGAAAAGCTAATCCAGCACTGTGGATTGGCGATCTGGTTATGCTGTCAGCCTCAATCTCTACCACTAACCCCTGTTGACACCAAACATCAGGATTAAGATTTTTGTCGACTATGTATTCCTCAGGTCTTTTGGAAACTTTTAGTTTTTCACATCTTTTATATATTTCTTGCCACTGTTCATCTGTTAATCCGGTGCCGATTTTTGACACGGTTAAAAAAACAAATTCTTTTTTTAATTCTAAGTTCTTAATTTTCGTTCTTAATTCCCTGTCTCGCCGGTAGGCAGGTAAATTCTTAATTCTAAATTTCTCCCTTAAAGGCAAAACCAATCCAACCAAAAAAGCGCCGATACCAAAACCGGCTCTTTTTCCTTTACCCCGATAGTAACCCATAACCAAGCAGTCAACCGTGTCAATCAGCTCTGATTTCATGCCTATTTTGTACTTTACCCAATTAAAGTTCCTACCTCCTGCCTGATAAACTGCATTAAGCTTTTTGGCCATTAAACCCTCCAATTCCTCACCCACTACCTGTCTGAAAAAATCATCAAATTCTGTGGTTTTGCTGACAATCTTTTGTTGAGTCAGGATTATTCCCTTCTCTCCTTTAGTATTCTCACTTAAAATTTTTTCAAGCAGTTTTCTTCGTTCGAAAAAAGGCTTGGTTAACAAAGACTCTCCGTTTAAATATAAAAGGTCAAAAACGAAAACTTTTAAAGGAAGTTCTTTGGCTTTTTTCGCTACGCCATGTTTTCTTTTACGCTGAACTGTTTCCTGAAAAGCTAGGAATTTACCGGTTTTTGGGTTAAAACCGATCGCTTCACCGTCTAAAATTGCTGACTTTACTTTTAAATCCTGGACCGCCTCAATGATGTCTGGAAACATGTTGGTTGTATTGTCAAGATTACGCGAAAATATCCTCACAAAATACTTTTTTGTATCATTTCCAAAAAGATTTAAGTCTTCCCCTTGGCTTTTTATTTTCTGTTCTTTGTTCTCATCAATGTGGATTTGACAACGAAATCCGTCGTATTTAGGTTCCAGAACACATTGGCCTTCCATTTTTTCCAAAATCTTTTTGGCATCCGGCAATCTTTCCGCCAAAGCCGCTCGAATCGGTACTCCAACTTCACTCTCTATTCTTTGGATTCCTTTTAAGCCTTCTTTTTTAAAAATCCTGGCAATCTTGCC
>DATKWX010000005.1:0-2938 GCA_035529355.1 Bathyarchaeia archaeon | reverse complement strand
CCAGGAAGATAAATATTTTTTCTGTTCTTGGGTTAATCTGTCAAGTTCAATCCCCATAGCTCTAAGTTTTAATCGAGCCACCATCTTGTCTAATCTTTTTGGCAAAACATAAACTTTGTTTTCTAGCTTACCTTTATTTTTAAGCAAATACTCCGCCGCCAAGGCTTGATTAGCAAAAGACATATCCATTACTTCTGCCGGATGGCCTTCAGCTGAAGATAAATTAACTAACCTACCCTCAGCCAATAAAAATATTCTCTTCTCAGCACCTTTAGTCTTTTTGAGTGTTTCAGTGTTGCTTTTTTTTATCCGGTATTCAACCAAATTTTCTCTAATCTTTCTTTTTTCTACTGCCGCTTTTTCTAACCCTTCTACATCAACCTCCACATTAAAATGACCGCTGTTAGCTAAAATAACCCCATCCTTCATCTGTTTTATATATTTAAAGCTAATTACGTTCTTATTCCCTGTGGCAGTAACAAAAATATCACCTGCTTTTACCGCCTGTTTCATTGACATCACTTGAAAACCATCCATCACTGCTTCGAGTGCTTTAACTGGATCAACCTCGCAAATAATAACTTTGGCACCCATTCCTTTAGCCCTCATAGCAATTCCCCGACCGCACCAACCATAACCAGAAACAACGAAATTTTTACCGGCTAACAAAATATTAGTTGCCCTTAAAATACCATCAATAGTTGACTGGCCGGTTCCATAACGATTATCGAAAAAGTGTTTGGTTTGACTATAGTTAATGGCGACGGCTGGAAGCTTTAAAGCTTTATCTTTTTCCATTGCTCTAAGTCTAATTACGCCAGTAGTTGTCTCTTCACAGGATCCAAACATTCCTTTTATTTGATTCTTGCGATTTTTATGGAGCTCGCCGATCAAATCACCACCATCATCCATGGTTATTTGAGGCAAAAAATCTAACGCCTGATTTATATGCTGGTAATAAGTTTTACTATTTTCACTTCCTCTAGCAAAAACAGAAATTTTGAAATTTTTTACTAAACTTGCCGCCACTTCATCTTGAGTGGACAAAGGATTGCAGGCACAGAGTACAGCTTTCGCTCCACCCGCTTTTAAGACCAACATTAAATTGGCGGTTTCTGCAGTCACATGAAGACAAGCACCAACAATAATACCTTTTAACGGTTTTTGCTTTTTAAATCTTTCTTTGATTAATTGAAGTACCGGCATGTGTTGACCGGCCCATTCTATTTTAAGTTTGCCTTTAGAGGCCAAAGATAAATCTTTAACATCGTGTGTTAACATAATTTTAACTCCTTTCCGAAATTCTTCTTATATCTTACACAAAATTGTTTTTTAGTAAAGCGGTGCGTTGTTGTTCCGTATTTTTCAACCGTATAGGCAGCTGTCACTGAACCCATCTGTCCGCAGGTTTTAAGATCAAATCCTTTTAAAAAACCCAGCACAAATCCGGCTCTGTAAGCATCTCCAGCCCCTACCGGATCAGAGATATTTCTGGGCTTAGCAGCCATAACTCTTAGTCGTTTGTTTTTAGTTTCAATAAGTGAGCCTTTCCCTGCTAAGGTTGTAACCACAATTTTAACTTTACTCAAAATTTTCTTTTTGTCCCAGTCTATTTTTTTTTGCAATAAACTGATTTCATAATCATTACCAATTAAAATCTTTGCTCCATTAACACCATCCAAAACTTGATTTTTTGTTAATCGAGGCAGTTGCATTCCCGGATCAAAAAGATAAGGAATTTTTAATTCCTGACACTCTTTTGCAAACTTCACCATTGCTTTTGGCTCGGTTGGTGTAATAACCACGAAACCAATGGATTCTTCTATTTTTCTCAATGATAAGTTAACAGTTTTGCTCATTACTCCAGCGTAAAACCCTCCAATTTGATTATCTGATTTATCAACAATAGCAAAATAGTTAGAAGTAAAATCGTTTCTATAAACTTTAATATACTGAGTGTTAATATTAGATTTATCCAAAAACCTTTTATATTCTCTAAAGTCTTTCCCTGCCGGCGCTAAAATTGATGGTTTTTCTCCCAGTAAGGCTAAATTATAAGCAATGTTAGCGGCAGTCCCGCCAAAGTTCTTGTTTAGTTTTTCTGTTAAAAAAGAAAGATTTAAAATATGAATCTTCTCAGGTAAAATCTGGTCTTTAAAATAACCGGGAAAATTCATAATAAAATCAAATGATAATGAACCGGCAACAACTATCATTTTTAAGTTTTTCCTCTAATAACTGGTATATTCCCTAGAGAAATAACTCTAGGCCATTTCTTCGGGTCACCTTCTGTAAAAACAGCCGCTTCAGCAACAACTTCTCCCCCTGCTTTTTTTACTATTCTACGCATTCCCTTTATGGTTGCTCCGGTTGAAATAACATCATCCACAATAATTATTTTTTTACCAGCTAATTTTTTTCTATCCTTACCATCAAGCCAAAGAGTCTGAGGTTTACCGGTAGTTATCGAAACAATTTGGCTCTCAATTGCGCCTATCATATAGGGTTTAAAAATTTTCCGAATAACAATGTAGGGTAATTTTAAGCGTCTGGCGATTTCATAAATCAAAGGAATACTTTTAACTTCTGCTGTTACTAATAAATCGGCCTTGGGAAGTTTTTTACTTAAGGCCAAACCTATTCTTCCTATTATTTCGGTATCGCCGAGAGTGTTAAAAATACAAATTCTAACTCCTGGCGCTACTTCAAACAAAGGCAAATTTCTTTTTAAACCGCAAAGTTTTACTCGATAATATTCTCTACCCTTTTTTTTAACAACAATGTTATATTTTCTTTCTCCCATTTTAAATTGTAAGTCTACTTTTGACTAAGAGAAATATCTTCTTTATGGTATTTTTGCCATTGTTTAAGGATTTCATTATCTATATCTTCTGGAAATACGTGATAACCGGCCTGCAGTTTTCCTGACAAGATGATT
>DATKWX010000004.1:0-14822 GCA_035529355.1 Bathyarchaeia archaeon | reverse complement strand
AAAAATAAAGGTAAGCTAGAAAACAAAGTTTATGTTTTGCCAAAAAGATTAGACAAGATGGTGGCTCGATTAAAACTTAGAGCTATGGGGATTGAACTTGACAGATTAACCCAAGAACAGAAAAAATATTTATCTTCCTGGCGGGAGGGAACCTAAGAAGAATTAATAATTTTTTCTGCCAATCTTGTTCCTTCAACTAAATTACACAATTTTTGGTAAGCTACTTCCCAGGTTCTGGGGACCACTTCAAAAATCAACATGTTTTTATTTTACCATGCAGTTGATATAATTTGAATATGAAAATTGCCAGGGCCATTCAAAAACTGATAGATGCCTTTGAAAAACTTCCCGGAATAGGGCCAAAGACAGCCCAGAGGCTGACTTTTTATTTACTTCATGTCCCTCAAGAGCAGTTGGATCAGTTGGCTGAGGCAGCCTCGGGTTTAAAAAAGAACACTAAGATGTGTTCCTTATGCTTTAATATTTCAGAAACCGATCCTTGTTTAATTTGTTCTGATCCTGCCAGGGATAAAACAAAGATTTGCGTGGTTGAACAGCCTCTGGATATTTTAGCCATTGAAAAAGCCAATACGTACAAAGGTTTATATCATGTTTTACACGGAGCGATTAATCCTTTGGATAATATCGGACCGGAGCAACTGCACATGCACGATTTGCTGCCACGTTTAAGAGAGGGAACAGTTTCGGAGCTGATTATTGCCACCAACCCGACCATGGAAGGAGAAGCAACCGCTATGTACCTGACAAGAATGATAAGAAAAAGTCAGCAAAATCAGCAAATTAGGATTACTCGGATTGGTAGGGGTTTGCCAACAGGAGCTGATTTGGAATACGCTGATGAAACAACCTTGGCAAGATCATTTGAAGGAAGGAGAGAATACTAACTCCAAATCTTTTACCTAAACCGGAAAGTTGAGTATTAATTACTTATTTTTTTCTCTAAAAGTGATATAATCGACCAAATTGAGTTTTAATGATTAACAATTAGAAAGAGTGATGTAGAGGATGTTAATTGATTGGGATATCCCTTTTAATATTGGTATTAGAGTTCTTTTAAACTCTTATTGTAATTATAATTGCTTTTTTTGCCACAACGAAGGGGAATTGAAGGCAAAAAAAGATATAATTTTCACACCGAAGGAATTTAAGAAAATTTTATTAACTTTCAAGAGATTAGGGTCACATTCTGTCGCTTTTTCTGGAGGAGAACCGTTGTTATTTCCCCTTTTTAAAGAATACCTAGAGATAGTGGTTAAGATTTTCCAGGCTAATAATATTTATATTACTACCAATGGTTCTTTAATCGATAAACACATTGAATTTTTGAAGAAAAACAAGATAAAGAAAATTTATATCTCTCTTCACTCTTTATCCCCTTTAAATTATAAGGCGCTCACTTCCGTTAATAATTTATCTAAGATCAAGAAAAACATAAAACTTCTGCTTAAAAATAATATAAGAGTAGTAATCAATATGATAATGTTAAAAGGAATTAATTTTAAGACGAAGGAGCTGGAAAAAATGTTTAACTTTTGTGAGAAAAACAATATAAGATTAAATCTACTGAGAGTTTTTAATAGGAGGGGAAGAGGTAAATATTATGTTAACTGTAAAGAAATAAGAAACAAAATGAAACAATTAGGCTTTAAGGAAATTATTCCCGTAAAATTGGACATATTTCCTTTTACTAGATTTCAAAGAAGAAACCTAGAGGTTCATCTAAGAGATTTTAGTCCTGTACCAATCGATAGCAAATTGTGCCTAAAGTGTCCTTATAGAGTTGATTGTAGTGAAGGGTACTATTACCCTCGTATTACAACTAGAGGCTTTTTGAAACCCTGCCTTTGGAGAAATGATTTAAGCCTAGATTTGAAAAAGTCATTAAAAGATGATACTCTCCTAATAGATATTAAAAGATTTTTTAAAAATTTTAACAGGAAGGATCAGCCTTGGAAACGGGTAGATAACTAAAAATGAAGATATATTTTACTGCTTCCGTTCATGGACAAGAAAAATTTTTAGAGAATTATGAAAAAATCATAGATTGTTTGGAGAAAATGGGACATTCTTTGGTTTCCAAGAGGCCTTTAGATGTGCAATTGGATAAGGTTGAATCAGAAAACGATGAAGAGAAAATTTCTTTTTATAAAAAGGTTCTTGATTGGATAAATAAGTCAGATATTGTGGTGGCGGAAATTTCTTACCCGTCCATTAATGTGGGACATGAAATTTCTCTTGCTCTTGAAAAGGGGAAACCTGTAATTGTTCTCTACACAGGTAAAAATGAACCTCATCTTCTACAGGGTTTGATTTCGGAAAAAATAGCAATTCTTAATTATAATATTGATAATTTAAATGATATTTTAAGAGGTGGTTTAGAAGAAGCCAAAAACCAAATGGATGTTAGGTTTAACTTCTTTATTTCACCTAAAATCGGCGCTTATCTTGATTGGATTGCCAAGCATAAAAAATTGCCTCGGGCGGTCTTTTTGCGCAGACTGATTGAAGAACACATGAGTAAGAATAAAGACTATAATAAAGCCTAATTTCTTCTTGGTTTTTGCTTCAGTGAATGCTATGATATTTTCATGGTCAAAACTCTTGGTGGTTTTAGTGAAGATGTTTTTGGGGAACTTTTGGAGACAGGTAAAGCCGCGGCTAAGCAAGCCGGCCAAGCAGTGGGGAAAATTGGTCAGGCTGCAGGTCAACAGTTAGGAGTTTCATCTGCGAAGCAGAAACCGGTTTTAGGCGGTGAAGCAAGAAATTTGGCCCCAAGACGTGATTTAAGACCTCAGGTAGAAGAAGGAGGAATTAAGGATTTGCTCCCTAAACCAGTGCCGGAAGAGCGGGTAGCCCAATTAAAACAGCAAGATGCTCTGGAAAGAAGTAAGGGGATTGACCAAACCAGAGCCCAGCTTAATGTTTTAAAAATCAGTCGCTATCAGGAGTTACAACAAAGGATTGCTGAGGAACAAAAAAAACGGGAAGAAATTCCCCAATATGAAGCAGGTAAAACCGGCATCAGGACTATGGAAGAAAAAGTGAAGGCTATGGAGAAACAAAAAGAGGAAGAAGAGAAGATAAAGAAAGAGGATACAGGACCATTACTTCCAGATTCAGGAAGTAATATGCCTGGTTTGCCCTCTGTTAAAGCTAAAAAAGGCACCCATGAAATGGGTAAGAAATTGATGGGATAAATTAATGCTTCTTAAAATATTTAACAGTTTAAGCAGGAAAGTTGAAGTATTTAAACCAAATAAGTATCCTCAGGTTGGAATGTATACTTGCGGTCCGACTGTTTATGATTTTGCCCATATTGGAAATTTTAGAACCTATATTTTATCGGACATTGTACAGCGGACGTTAAAGTATTTGGGTTTTAGGGTTAAGTCAGTGATGAATATTACTGATGTCGGCCACCTTACTTCTGATGCTGATACAGGCGAGGATAAACTGGAAAAAGGTGCGCGTCGGGAAGGCAAAACAGCCTGGGATATTGCCGAAAAGTATACTAAGATATTTCTTTCAGATGCCAAAAAATTAAACATTTTAGCGCCGACCGTTCTTTGTAAAGCAACTGACCATATTAAAGAACAAGTAGAATTGGTTAGAAAACTTGAAGAAAAAGGCTATACTTATAAAACCTCTGACGGCATTTATTTTGATACCAGCAAATTTCCTAATTACGCTAAGCTGGCTAAATTGGATCTAAAAGGTCTTAAAGAAGGCGCCCGGGTAGAGAAAAATCCGGAAAAGAAAAACTTTACGGATTTTGCTTTATGGAAATTTTCTCCTAAAGGCAAAAAACGGGATATGGAATGGATGAGCCCTTGGGGTAAAGGTTTTCCCGGCTGGCATCTTGAATGTTCGGCTATGGCGATGAAATACCTGGGTGAGACTTTTGATATTCATCTGGGCGGAGTTGATCTTAAGCCTGTCCATCATACCAATGAAATTGCCCAAAGCGAAGCAGTAACAGGGAAAAAGTTTGTCCGCTTTTGGCTCCACGGTGAATTTGTTTTGGTTGACAATAAAAAGATGAGCAAGTCAAAAGGAAATTTTTATAACCTTAAAGATATAGAAGAAAAAGGCTTTGATCCATTAGCTCTAAGATATCTTTATTTAAACACCCATTATCGAAGTAAAATGAATTTTACTTGGAAAGGATTGGAAGGAGCCCAGAGGGTTTTAGATAGATTAAGGGAAAATGTCGGAAAATGGGATAAAAAAAAGGAACATGATTATGGACTTTCAACCCAAGCTCAAAAATGGAATAGGATGTTTAAAGGAGAATTAGCTGAGGATTTAAATATGCCTGGAGTTTTAGGAGCATTGTGGTTAATGATTAGAGATAAACAGATTCCGGGTTGGCAAAAGTATGAATTATTAAAAGATTGGGATAAGGTGCTTGGATTAAAAGTAGACAAAGAAAAAAAAGTAGAAGAAGTAAATGAAGGAAGTAAAAAATTAATTGAGAAAAGGGAAAAATTAAGGAAACAAAAAAAATGGCAGGAAGCAGATAAGATTAGAAAAGAAATACAGGCGAAAGGGTTTATAATAAAAGATACTTCCAAAGGAACAGTGGTAGAAGAACGAAAGTGACCTTTCTTTAAAACTATGGCAAAACAACAATTTCCCGAACTTACGGTCGGTGCTTTAATTTTTAATTCCCAGGGACAGATTTTTCTGATGAAATCATATAAATGGCGGGATAAATTGGTGATTCCAGGTGGCCACGTAGAATTGGGAGAAACCCTGCAACAAGCCTTGAAAAGAGAGATTATGGAAGAAACAGGTTTAGCTATTTATGATATTAAGTTTTTGTTTTTTCAGGAATTTATTTATGATAAGGCTTTTTGGCAAAAAAAGCATTTTATTTTTTTTGACTTTATTTGTAAAACCAAATCCCGAAAAGTCAAATTAAATTCCGAAGGCCAAGAATATCTTTGGGTATTACCGGAAAAAGCCCTGAAACTTCCAATCGAGCCCTATACTAGGAAGGCGATTAAAGAATTCCTTAAGAAAAAGATCTGAACCGTTACTCATCTTCTAGAAGAGATAATTATACCGGAAAAAATTGACAATCTTATCGTCCTATAGTAGAATTCCTGTAAAGATTTTATAGGAGGTGAAAAAAATGGGACAGGTAGCTGTTACAAAGGGTACCAATAAAAGGGGAGAAAGATTAGCTCTCGGGGTTGATCCAGAAACAGAGCGCACAGTTTTTATTGTAGAAGGGACAGGATCAGACACAAGGGGAGCATACAGGTCAGTGCAAGACATAGTTCCAGGACATGATGTTTGGGAAGGGATGGCTGCTTCAGAGAAGGCAGCAGAACTATTACATGAAAGAATGGCTGAGCACGGTGCGAGATTAGTTGGGGGTGAAGGAGCAGTAGCTGGTTCTACTTTTGGTTGGCCCACCACGGGTTCCAGCTATGAGGATATATTTGGTCATTCATAGAAATTTTAGAGAGCTTCACATCTGGGGTATTTTCAAAAAGGTTCAACCTTAAATTTAAAGAAAAGCCTTGAAAATTTATCTATTTTATTAGCCTTAAATTTTATTCCTTCTTTTTTAAGCATTTTAATTTTTCTTTGCACTTTTTTACCTTTAGTTTGGCCAGCAAAACCGCCAATGGTGCCATTGCTTTTAACTACCCGATGACAAGGAACTTTGATTGGATAAAGGATTACAAGCTAATGTCTGACCAACAGCCTGATAAGCTTTGCTATTTAAAGCCTGGGCAATTTCTTTATAAGTTGTTACTTTCCCCGGAGGAACTTTTTTTACTAATTGATAGACTTTTTGGCTAAAAGGGATGATTTTTTTCATGACGATATTTTAACTTAATTTGCTTAAAAGGAGAAGGAAACTGATATAATAAGCTTTAAGTTTTATGAAGGGAAAATTATGAGGTGTTAATTATAAAATATTAAAAAATAAATGCCAGATGAAGAGATAGTGTATGATTTGGAAACAACGCAAATAAGAGAGACAATGAGAAGTAGGTGGAGATTATTAGTTCAAGAAGGGAGCACGAAACTGTGGGAGACTAGACCAGGAGTGGTATTTACCGAAGAGGTGGGTCCAGATGGTAGAACCCTTAGTTTGACGAGGATTTTTCCTGAAGAAAAAGAATAATTTTTTCCTGATTTTGTTTTTTAAGATAAACTGGACTTGATTTGGGCAACTATAAATTTTATTTCGTACATTCGTTTGGTTCAGGAGTTTGGGAATGAGGTTGGCCATGTTTGACCCATTGGCCGTTTTCGCAAAGCCAAGTGTCTTCATCGCCGCCAAGAAAGAAACGGATAAAGAACAGGCTTCCGATTAAGAAAACAAATATAACCACCAACCAAACCCTTTTGTTTTTTATTTGCATTATTAAAAATTATACGATATTTTTATTGTATATTGAATCTACACATAAAATATGCTATAAGTCTTATGGTTTTGGTTAGTAATTATCTTATAAATTAAAATAAATTAATTATAAAAATAAATTAATTATAAAAATGGCAAAAGTTTTTAAAGATGCCTTGGAAGGTAAGCCAGAGCAATGGGAGCATGATCAACCAATTACAGGTCTTGAAGTTGGAGGCGTTAACGCTTTATTTATTATTAGGGCGAAGAAAGGGGTACGTGATGCAGCATTGGAAACACTAGAAGATGACCCAAGATGGTCTCAAGTGGCAAGCATAGGGAGAGTTAATGAATTAAATTCAAAATTACTTGAAATGTTTGGGGAAGATGATCATGAACCTGGCTCGATAGAATTGCTTTGTTGGTTACCTGGTGATGGCTTCTACATAGTTCCTTAGTGATAGAATAAGGTTGATTGTATCATCAAGTAAATTAGTACTTCCCACCTTCAGCGAATTACTATATTCCGCTTCAGGAACGGAAGAAAAATAAATAGCACAAAAAGTTTGACAAACACAGAAAAAAGAGCCTAAGATGTGTATTAATGCTGCTAAAGAAGGTAAAAAGCAAAATTGCCAGTTTAAGCCGCAAACAAAAGACAATTGTTGGTTTGGTAATCCTTCTCATTTTTTCTGCTTTATTAGTTTTAGGCTTTTTAATTTTGAGGAAAATTGTCCTTCAAAAGAAACAGACGATTCCTTCAGGAAACCTGACTAAAACCTTTACCAAGCAAGATTTAGGCGAAGGTCTAAGCCTGGAAAAAACTATTAGCGTGGAAAAAGCGGCTGAACAGGACAAATATCAACCAACCTTAAAACTGAATTTAAGCAAACCTCAAGGCCAGCCATTAAATCCCCATACCAAGATTTTGCTTAAAATACCAAAACAATTTGCTCAAAGTTCAGACCAACTTTCCTTTGTGATACCGCCCACGAGAGTTTTGGAAAAGGACCCTTTGATTGTTTGGGATTTTGGTGATTTACTTGACCCCACTTATATCCCTGACCAGATTTGCGTTAGTTACATTCTTCCTTACTATGATAGGCAAGATTTTTGCCACGATGTGGACATTGATGAGTATGAGCAATTTGAAAAAGGCGAAGGAGAAAAGATTTATTATAAACTTTTAGAAGAAACACAAAAAGAATTAGTAAAAGTTGTTGGCCCGGACATAAATCTTGATAAATGGGAAGCAGAAATTTCTAGCAGCACCAAGGAAGAACGGGAACAGTGGGCTAAAGAGGAGGAAGCGAAGAAATTACGACAGAAAGAAGAAAGCGAAGAGATAGCTTACAACCGCTATTACGAAGAAATTTATGAGCAAAGAGATAGAGCTATCAGAGAGGTATTAGAGAATTTTTATGGCGGCTTAGCTGACACTATTTGGCAGTGGCTAACAGGCGCTCAAGAAGTTCTCGAGATTGCCGTTAAGCGCGAACCGATGGATTATCAGTCTGCCCAAAAGGTTTATACCGAAACAGAAATCCAACTCAGTGGTCAGACTCCACCTCAAGAAAGTCCAGAACAAAAAGAGATCAAAGAAGAAAAAATAGCTCTTGAACAGGCGTCGATTTCCGGAGACAACAAGGTTTATTTAGGTGATAAATTGGTTTTGGATGTAGCAGAAGCGCCTGGTGGTTGTTCATCAATAGGTAAAATCCTTTATGCTCCCACAAATGCTTATTTTTTGGTGATAGTCTGGTGTTTTGAAGGTGATAATGAAATATATCTTTTTAAAGCTGACGGAAGTGATAAAAAACGCATCACCGCCAAGTGGGATGTAGTGAATTATTATGAGGTTGAATGGCAGGCAGACGGTCAATCCTTTACCTATCATCGGATTAATAGCTGTTGTGTTGAGCCCGAGCGGGTGGGTGAAGAAGGTCCACCGGAAGGTATGGTAAAGTACGATATTGCCACCGGACAGAAAACGCTTATCTCTACGGATGCATCGAGCCTGTCAATACCAACTGCGTCACCTCAATTGGGATCGGGTAAAATTAGCACCGTGGCGGAATTTGGAAATCTACCAGATGGAGGTTGTGGAGAGTTCGAATCCGAAGAGACGGCAAGACCAATTATGATGGAGTTGGAAATAACTGAATCTACGGGTCTTGCCTTTTTGTATCATGATTTTTATATGGGTAAAGATACAACTGGCACAATTGAGATCGCCGTTCAGCATTTTGATTTGAGTGCACCAGATTTTTGGCGGGTGCCTGCAACTAAACTTACAGTTGGTAAAACGTATATCCTCAAAGGTTGCAAGCCTTACATTGGTACAGGTGGACCGGGTCCAGGACCACTGGTTTTTGGTGTCCGTGAAGAGTGGCCAGAGGCCATCAGAGAAAAATAAATAAGTTTTGTTTAATAGACTTAATGGCAAAAAAAACTACTCAACGTCGATTAAATTTAATTGTTTTAATTCTTATATTTGCGGCTATAGTTTTTCTTGCCCGGAAATTTTTCTTTTTTAAACCAGTGGAGAAAATACCCCTACCGAAAAACGAGCAAATTGGCGGCTATATTCAAAGCCTATTGGTTGATCTTGATAAAGATGAAAAAAAGGAAGCGGTGGCGATTTACTATGATAGAGGAGATGAAGAGAACTTTATTAACGATACTTTTTTTGTAATCTTTAAACTTAAAAACAATCAATGGACTAAATTAACAGAAACAAAGCTAGGATACATTACTTTTGTGCAAGATAAAGAGTTCCCGAGCGGAGTAGATAAAGCCCTGAATAAATTTTCACTTTTAGATTTAACTAACGATGGTTATCCTGATGTGTTGGTCGAAAGTAAAATTGAAGGTTCAGGTGGCTATTTGACTGCCTATATTTATGGGTTAAGAAATGGTAAGTTAGAACAACTTTGGATGGTAGAGTCAATTACTAAAGGTAAGGTGGGGATTGATGGAGATAAAGTTTGGCTAATTATGCCCAATTATGGACCAAAAGATCCTAATTGCTGTCCTTTCGAATGGGTAAAAAGCTGGTGGCAGTGGCAACAAGATGATTTTAAGATGATAGCTGAGCTTAGAGAACCTGATTTACAAGAACTTCAAGCAATAGTCTTTAGAGACGAGTTTAGGAAATAGTCGTATTCCGTTCCAGGTAACGGAAGGAGGTGACTACCCCAGAGCAGCGATGACATAAAGTATCTGCCCTAAACCTTGACTTTATGACCATTAAAGTCTAATAGTAATCTTATGAATCTAAACGAACAAATAATTTTCTTTATGAACCAGCCTTTAGTTTTAACTGTCCTTTTTGGCTGGACGATTTTTTGGAAAGGCCGGGCACTTTGGGAATCAGCCCAGCAAAAGCATCTAACCTGGTTTATTATTTTGTTAGTGGTTAACACAATGGGTCTTTTAGAAATAGCTTATATTTTCTACTTCAATCGTTGGGATATGGGTAGTAGTAAATTATTAGTATTTTTGGAAAAAAAATTTAAACCTAGTAAAAAGACTTAGAGACTTCACTAATGCCGGACGCTCCAGGAACGGAGGAAATGTTATAATACTTCTCATGATAAAGATATGCTTTTTAGGTACAAATGGCTGGTTTGATACTCCTACTGGAAATACTCCTTGCGTTTTAATTAAAAGCAAAGAATACAACATAATCTTTGATGCCGGTAACGGAATTTACAAACTTGATGGATATATTAAAGACGAAAAGCCAATTTATTTATTCTTAAGCCACCTACATCTTGACCATATTTCCGGTTTACATATTCTTAGCAAATTTCGATTTATACAAGGAATTAAAATTGGCGTGTCCAAAAAACGGCTAAAAGCGATCAAAAACTTTGTTAAACGGCCGTTTACCCGGCCTTATTCAGAGTTAGAACTAAAAACAGAATTTTTTGAATTTGATAACAAAAAAAACATTTTGCCATTTGATTTTAAATATTTTAGGATGTTTCACGACGATTTAGCTTTTGGTTTCAAACTAAAAATTGACGGAGAAACCATTGCCTATTCCGGCGACACAGGCATATGCAAAAATAGTTTAGCTTTAGCAAAGAAAGCTGATTTATTGATTCATGAATGTACTTTTGAACCAGGTCACCCAGAAGACCCTTGGGGGCATGTTACTCCTGAAGCTGTTGCCAAGTTGGCCAAAGAGGCAAAAGTAAAAAAACTTTATCTAATACACTTTGATGCTAATATTTATACGTCTTTAGCAATGCGCTGGCAGGCAGAGAAAATTGCTCAAAAAATTTTCCCCAACACTTTTGCGGCCAAAGATGATTTGGTAGTTAATTTATAAGAAACAACATTATAAAAAAATTCTACAATACTTGTTTTATGTAGGTTACTTAGTATAGAATAAATTTAAGATGAGATTAATAAAAACTTCAGATAAACTTCCAGAGTTGAAAGAGGATCAAATAAACCAAAAGCTAGATAAAAAAAAGCTTTCTGATTTGGCGGAAAAAGTGAGAAAAATTCTTAAAAAAGAAAGAAGATTAACTGTTGATTATGATGAAGATATTTCTCTCCGAAGAGGCGCTTTCGCTTGTCAAAAATAACCATATCTTCGTTGACACTTGTGTTTTTTTAGACCTGGCAAGCTTAAAAAAAGACGACAGAGATGAATTTGAAAATAAATTACTTCAATTTACCAAACAGGGATCAATCTTTGTTACTGTAGAGCCTGTAGTAGTAGAGTTTTATCTTGGTAGTTCACAAGCAGATTTAAAAATTAAAAAATCTTATATTAACCATTTGATTGAGAGTACACTTCCAGTAAGAGTTTTAAATAAAATAGTATTAGATAGCTTGATTGTAGAATATGGAAGGTATGCGAGAGGAAATGTATCTTACACTGATTTATGTCTAGGTGTTGCTGTAAAACAATTTCCAAACTCTCTAGTTTTGACAAGGAACTATAAAGACTTCCCACTTAAGATTTTTGATTGCAGAGCTGTATTTACCCTTCATTTAAACAGAGAAACAAGGGCTTACTGTTTTTATAGCTATAGGGGATTAATTAAGAAAAAGAGGGCAAAAATAAGAGAAGAAAAAGATAATATTCCGTTTTAACTAAGAGGAGGTTTACAAAATGTCTTTGTCAGTCGGGATAGTTGGGCTTCCTAATGTGGGCAAGTCTACTTTGTTTAATGCCCTGATGAAACGGGAGATCGCCAAAGTCTTTGTTATAAAGAATAGATCCTGAAACTAGTTCAGGATGACGCAGAGCGTCAAGCTCAGAGCCTGCCCCGAATTCATTTCGGGGATGGCAAATAATTTAATTTGCCAAACATTTTAAGCATTGCAAACGAAGCATTGTTAATTTAAGAAACTTTTGTTATACTAAATTTCTATGCGACCATACGAATTAGTGTTTGTTTTAAAACCAGATTTAAAAAGCGGAGAGGAAAAGCGTCAGCAAGAAAAGATAGTTAAGCTGACAGAATCTTTAGAGGGCAAGGTTAAAAAACAAGAGGTTTGGGGTGAAAGACAACTGGCTTATCCGATCCAAAAATTTGAAAAAGGAGTTTATGTAAAGTTTGAGCTTGAACTGCCTGAAAAAAATATCAGAGAGTGGGATAAAAAAATGAAGCTTGAAGAAAAAATTATTCGTTATTTATTAATCCGTCGTGCTACCAGCTGAAAGGTAGTCGATTGAGAGGTAAGATAAAGGAGGAGGCTATGGCATCACGATCCCTCAATAAAGTTATGTTAATCGGGAATTTAACCCGTGATCCTGAACTGCGTTATACCCCGCAAGGAACAGCGGTTTGTACTTTTGGTTTAGCCACCAATCGTTATTGGCAGCCGTCTGGTGGCGGAGAAAAACAGGAAGAGGCCGAGTTTCATCGGATTGTATGCTGGCAAAAACTGGCCGAACTTTGCGCCCAATTACTTTTCAAGGGAAGAAAAGCATTTGTCGAAGGCAGGCTGCAAACCAGAAACTGGACTGGCAAAGACGGCCAAGAGCGGATAACTACAGAGGTAGTCATTGACAACATGATTGTTTTGGATTCCAGAAGAAAACCGGGCGAGGAAGGAATGGGAGTTACAGAGGAGGGTAGGGGTGCTCCGGCTATTCAGCCAAGCGCCAAGAAGGTTACCGATGATGTTCAGGTTAATACAACTGATCAATCAAAAGAGAAAAAGGAAGAAAAACCCGCGCCAGTCAAAACCTCAAGTAACAAAGCTGTTCAGGAAACGACAGATAAGGAGGAAGTAAAAGCCGATGATATTCCGTTCTAAAAGAACCTATAAGCAAAGAAGGGAACCAGTTGTAACTAATTGCCCTTTTTGTCAAAAAAAGGCAGTACTTGATTATAAAGAAGTAGAACTTTTGGCTCGTTATCTTTCAGACAGAGGCAAGATAATGGGTCGGAGTAAAACCGGCTTGTGCCAGAAACACCAAAATAGATTAACCCAGACAATAAAAAGAGCCCGTCATCTGGCTTTATTACCATTTGTATCTAAACCATAAGTAGTTCTTCATGAAACTAAGTCTAAAACAAATCAGAAGGACAGTTTTTACTATTTTTTTAATAGTTATTTCCTTGAGTGTTGGTTATTGGTCTGGAACCCACAGGATTGAGATTGAAAAGCAAAAGGCCAAGAGTAAAATTGAGATTATCAATAAAACTTCTCCTCAAGGTAAAGAGCTGGATTTTTCTTTATTCTGGGAGGTTTGGGATAAATTAGAACAAAAATATCTTCAAAAGGATAAACTTGACCAGGAAAAGATGTTTTATGGCGCCATTCAGGGAATGACAGCTGCTTTAGGCGATCCTTATACCGCCTTTTTACCGCCAGAGGAGAATAAGCAAGTAAAAGACGATCTTAATGGTTCTTTTGAAGGTGTCGGTATCCGTTTGGGTTTTAATAAAGACAAAAGACTGGTGGTAGTAGCGCCTTTAAAAGGCATGCCGGCTGAAGCAGCCGGAGTGCAGGCTGGCGATTTGATTTTACATCTTAAAGATGATGCCAAAGGCCTTGATGAAGATACTTTAGACATGAGTTTGCCCGAGGCGGTGGAAAAGATAAGAGGAGATAAGGGGGCAAAGCTTACTTTGACTCTCCTTCATGAAGGTGAATCGGAACCTTATGAGGTGGAAATCGCCCGGGAAACGATACTTGTTCCCAGCGTTGAGGTTGTTTTTCTAAATAGCAAAAGTGAAGAAGACGAGGCTAATCCTAGATTTGTCCATCTTAAATTAACCAGCTTTGGTGACCGGACCAGCGATGAATGGGATCAAGCGATTGCCGAAATCAAAAATCAAAAATCAAAAATCAAAGGATTGATATTAGACGTGAGGGGCAATCCGGGCGGTTATTTAAGAGGAGCAGTTAATCTTAGCTCCGAGTTTTTAACCAAAGGAGTAGTGGTTAAGCAGGAAGATTATCGAGGTGAGACGGAAACCTACAGCGTTAATAGGAGAGGAGAACTTTTAGATATAGCTATGGTTGTGTTGATTGATAAAGGCAGTGCTTCAGCCTCAGAGATTGTAGCCGGCGCTTTGCAAGACCACGACAGGGCAAAACTGGTGGGTGAAACCAGTTTTGGCAAAGGTACGATTCAGGAAGCGGAAGATGTCGGCAATAATTCTGCTTTACACATAACCACGGCCAAGTGGTTGACGCCTAACGGAACCTGGGTTAATGAGGTGGGATTAAAGCCGGACTTTGAGATTAAAAACGATAAAGATAAGCCAGAAGAAGATAAACAGCTTGAAAAAGCATTAGAGATACTTTTGAAGAGTTAATAATTTTTTTCACTATCGGCAATTAAATTAGCAATTAATCCATGCCTACTAAAAAACCAAAAAGCTTAAACCATAGACTTTCAATTACTATTCTACTTATATTTGTGGTTTTGATTTCTATTCTCGGTGGCGCCTTGGGTGATCGTTTATTAGGCTACAAGGTTTTGGACCGCTGGTTTCCCAGTCAACAAATTTCTCAAAAAGGAGAAACCATAATTGAGCAGAAAGTGGTTAAAGAAGAGTCGATAGTAATTGATGTCGTAGAAAGGGTTTCTGATTCGGTAGTAACGGTTGGAGTTAAGAAAACCCAGTTGATTACTAATCCTTTCGAAAACTTTTTTGACCCTTTTGGTTTTTTCGGTCTTCCCCAACCACAAGCTGGGCAACAAGAAGAGCAAATTGAACAGGATATTGGCAGCGGGTTTGTTATTTCCAAAGAGGGAATGATTGTTACCAACAAACATGTAGTGGCCGACACTGAGGCTGAATACCGAGTAATTACCAAAGACGATCAAGAATACAAAGTCACAAAGATTTTCCGTGATCCAAGCATAGACTTGGCAATTTTGCAAGTTTCCGCCAAAGATCTTAAACCGGTTGAATTGGGTGATTCGGAAAAACTTAAAGTAGGCCAG
>DATKWX010000003.1:0-2464 GCA_035529355.1 Bathyarchaeia archaeon | reverse complement strand
GTACCGCTTTTTTCCTGAACTTGGGACTCTTTTTTGATGCTTGAACGGTCGCCATCTAAACCGACCACCACTCGAATAATGGGCAAAGCAAATTTTTTGGCAAACTGAAAATCCCTGAGGTCATGACCGGGGACACCCACTACCGCCCCGCTACCAAATTCCATTAAAACAAAATCGGAAACCCAAATAGGCATCTTTTTGTGGGTAAGCTGGTTTATGCAGTAGCTTCCGGTAAAAACACCGCTTTTGCTTGTTGCTTCAGTAATTCTTTCAGCTTTCGATTTTTTTAGCGCTTGGGTAATATAACTGCCAACTGTTTTTTTGTTATATTTTGATGTTATTTGATCTACAAGCGGGTGCTCCGGAGCAAGGACCACAAAGGTGGCACCGAAGTTGGTATCGGGTCGGGTGGTGAAGCAAGTAACAGTCAAAGGCTTCTTTTTCTCGTCCAAAAGAGCTTTGTTGTCTCTAACCACTTGATAAGTAATATTAATTCCCTCTTTCTTACCAATCCAGTTCTTCTGGGCCAACAAAACTTTCTCGCTCCAATCAATTTTTTCCGTGTTCTCAAGTAAGCGATCAGCATATTTGGTAATTTTAAAAAACCATTGCTCAAGATTTTTGGTCTGCACCCGGCTTTCACAGCGCTCACATTTACCTTCAATCACCTGTTCATCAGCCAAAACCGTTCTACAAGACGGACACCAGTTAACCGCTGCTTTACCTCGATAAGCTAAACCGGCCTTAAACATTTGGACAAAAATCCACTGGGTCCAACGATAGTACTCAGGATCATAGGTTTCAAGGTGGTTATCCCAGGAAAACTGGTTGCCGATCAACCGCAACTGGCGATAAAAGTTTTCTTCGGATCTTTTGGCTTGTAAAGCCGGATGCCTGCCCACCTTGAGAGCATAATTTTCCGAGTGAATCCCAAAACCATCCAAACCAATAGGTTCAAAAACATCAAAACCGTGCATGCGCATAAACCTACCCCAAATGTCAGAACCGGTAAAAGCATACATATTACCCACATGAAGACCTTCAGCTGAAGGATAAGGAAACATCATCAGGTTGTAATAAGGCTTTTTGGCTTTTTTTAAATCAACCTGAAAGGTTTTGTTTTTTTCCCAAATCTTCTGCCATTTGGTTTCGATTTCCCCAGGCTTATAGATATCAGGGATTGCTTTTTCCATAAAAGTAATTTTATAATGACTTAAGAAAGAAGTCAAAGAATGATGAAGATAAAAAAGAAATATTGTCTTTTGGAGTCTTTTAGCTTTGCTTTTAAAGGCATTTTTAGGGCAATCAAAAAAGAAAGAAACCTTAAAATCCATCTTGGAGCCGCTATTTTAGCAATCATGCTTGGTATAGTGCTAAAAATTACCCCTGTAGAGTGGCTTGTTTTGGTTATTGTCATCGTTTTAGTGATCGCAGGAGAAATTTTCAATTCCAGCATTGAAGCGGTTTGCGATCTTTTGCGTTTTAAACTCAATCTTTCCTATTATGAAACCTATTGGATCCGCAATTTTGCTGCTGGCGCGGTCATGGTTCTGGCTATCGGCAGCCTGGTAGTGGGAATAATCATTTTCGCGCCGAAAATAATCTCAGCAATGTAAGGTATGTAAAGACCTCCCTCCACAGGCAGGCCCGGCCTTGACAATTATGCCTGTTATTTTATGGCAATGTAAAGACCCGGCTTTGACATACGCCGACAAGGAAAACTGCGTAAAAGGTCATTGACGAAGAATTTAACACCGTGTTATGCTGAAAATATCATGGGGGTAGCCAAAATTAAACCCACCTTAGTTTTTATAATCTTTTTTAGCTATTTTTCCTTAGCACTTCCTGTTTTTGCCCAAACCAACCCTTCCCCCTCACCCAAAGGCTTGCTACCGGAAAAAGACACTTATGTTAACAGCGCTTATCCGAACGATAACTTTGGCCAGAAAAACCAACTCTCTGCTGGTTTCACCTCAAGCAGTAACATTATCTTTTTAAAATTCAATTTTGAGCAATTCCCGGAATCCCAGCTGAACCAAGGCAAAAAGGCTATCCTTAACCTTTATCTTTCAAACAGCACCGGCGAAACCAAACCAATTGAAGTCGAGCTGCTTTTACCTAAGACTGATTGGGAAGAAAATGAGCTCAATTGGAACAATAAGCCTTCCCTTTACTCAAGTGGCCTAACTACTCAGCTTGAAGCCACTCCCGGAGCGCAAAAAATAGATCTGACCGATCTGGTTAAACAATGGCTCACCAACGAAACCGAAAACCGAGGCGTCGCTTTTTATCACAACCTGGAAAATTTTTCCCGCACTTTTTGCTCTAAAGAAGATGAAAAAAAACCTCCTTACTTAACTTTCGAAGAACCAACACCGTCCGGTAAACCGCAAATCTTAAATCAGACTTTGAATGAAGGGGAGAAAAAAGGCTTATTAGCCTTAGAAATTGTAAAAACTAAAGT
>DATKWX010000002.1:0-17709 GCA_035529355.1 Bathyarchaeia archaeon | reverse complement strand
TTCTACTTTATTGTTATCCAGTAGGGAAACAAAAAGATAATTATTTTGCACCCATAAACCGGAAGGTACACTTCCGGTAGCAGCGGTACCGACTTGGCTAGGGTTGGCCGGGTTGGCGGAGATATCAAAAATCTCGATCCCGTGACTTTCATTGTTTAAGGCGGCATAAAGATAGCCGTTTTCTACAGCAATATTGTTGACCTCATCAGTAGTATTAAACGCGCCTAGTGAAGAAGGATTTTGTGGATCGGTACTAATATCAAAAACTTGAATTTGTTTTTTGGTTGAACCTAAAGCCGCAAAAAGGTAGCCATTATCGCAAAAAATACCATTGAGTTTGGCCAAGGCATCCATATCTTGAATAATACCCGGCTCTGTCCAGTCGCCTGAACCGCCGGTTTGAGCCAGCTGAATGAAACCAGGATTGGTGGTTACATCAGTAGCATCTTCAACACCATCGGAAAAGTCATTAAGAGAATCTTCTGTCCAGGTAGTGTTACCCTGCCAGCGCGTTGGTAAAAATATTTGGGAAACCGATCCTGGCCGGGGCATTTGCCAGCTAACCATGGTAGTAATTTTTTTAGTCGAAGGGTCAATCATACCGCCAGTAGTGGCGACATTGCCGTTTTCGTCCCGAAATAAATCCCCTATTTCTACCTTTCTTTCGTAAATATCAATTGTTTCCTCGTTATCTATCAATGTCCAACTATCACCAGTAACCTCAGGATGAAAGATGCCGTTGATACTGATATTGTTCCAGTCTGAAACGACTAAGGTCTTTACTACCTCTACTGCTTCCTGAAGATAAAGCTCAGCCCGCTGGTTCTGATATGAACGCAAATTGACGCTACTTGAGCTGAATAATGCTCCGGCACTGACCACCAAAACAGCAGAACCGATGGCAAAAGCCAAAAGCAGTTCTACCAAAATAGCGCCTTTTTTCTTTTGTTTAAACACTTTCGTAAAGATCAACACTGGGTGTTATAACTAACCTGAGTTATGAATTAAACCAGGCATAATTGTCATTTTTAAACATCAGCATTATGTCATTCTGGAACCCTGAGATAAACTCAGCGATAGAATTTTTTGTTGAGATCCTATCGGGCTAAAGCCCTCCAGGATGACATGAGAGCTAAAGCCCTCCAGGATGACATCAGGTTTAGTGTTTTGTAATGCAAACTAGTAGTTTACTCCTCCCTGTTGATTAATATAGACGGTTTTTTTGCTGTTATCTTTCGGGCGGGTTAAGCTAATACTGCCGCCGGCTGAGGGTGTTCCTTCGAGGCCAGAAAAAATGATACAGTCATTTGGAATAACACAACTTCCGGGTAAATTAAAATCAGTAAACTCGAGTCTTTCCGGCAGATTAGTCGTAAAATCAAAACTTGTATTTCTAGCCCCATAGTCAGTCAAAGAGGTAAATTCTTGATAAAAATTTCTGCCAAACAAAACTCCGAAACGCAAACGACCGCTTCCGGACGCCTCTCCCGCGGCCGCCTGACTTTGGCTTTGACGAAGAACGCTTACTACTTGCCAAAGATTGTCCGTTAGCAGTCGTGCTTTTTGCATTTGTATAAAAGAAGCAGAGGATAAATAAACCAGCAGGGAAAAAATCGCTAAAACCAGGGTGGTTTCAATGAGAGTGAAGCCAGCTTTCATAATATGTTTCATGTTTATAGTGTTAGACTCCCCATCATTTGATAAATTGGGCCGAGGATAGAAATAATCATTACTCCGACGCCTAGACCAACAATAAGCATCAGTATAGGTTCAATAATGACAGAAAAGTTATCCAGCTTTTCCGCCACCTCCTCTTCATAAAACAAAGCCAAATCTTCTAAAATCTCTGCCAACCGGCCGCTTCTTTCTCCGACAGAACACATTTTAATCAAAAGGCCGCCGAAAGTTTTTTGGTGGTCTTTAAAAGCAGTCGTCAAACTAATGCCTCTTTTTACTTTTTCTCCTATTTCGCTAACGGTTTTCTGATAATGCCGACTGACAAAGATCTGACCGGAAATCTCCAAGGCCTTGCCAATAGCAACACCGCTACTCAGAAGCGAACTGAGAGAACGGATAAAGCGGGCCATGCTGATTTCTTGAACCATCTTTTTTATTAAAGGAACGTTGCTGATAAAACCTCCTAGAATACGGCTACCTATCTTTGTCGTTCTAAAAAAATATATAAAGAGCGTAATTAAAACGCCGAAACCAAGAATAAGGTATATGAAATTTTTACCGATAAACTCACCAAGAAAAAGAAGAATTCTGGTCGACAGCGGAATTTTAATATCCATCTGCTTGAAAACCTCACCGACTTTTGGCAAAACAAAAACAGTAATAAAAATAGTGACCCCTAGCAAGGTTAAGGTGATAATGGCCGGATAAGCCATGGCACCTTTGATTTTCTTGATAATCTGATAGTCTCTTTTCAAGTCATCACCAATGCGTTTAAGCGATTCTGTTATTTTGCCCGATGCCTCACCGGCTCGGAGAATGGCCAAATGAGCGGGAGAAAAAAAATTTTCTTTCTCTAAAAATGAGGAAATACTTTTCCCCTCTTCTAATTCCAGCCTAAGATTTTTGATTGTCTGAATAAAATCGTAACTTACCGCCTCGCTACCCAAAATTTCTACTGCTTCAATAATGGGAACACCGGTTTTCAACATGATGGAAAGATGCTGGGCAAAAGAAATTTTTTCTAAAGGAGTAATGCGCCTGTGGAGAATAATTCGAAAAAAATCTGTCAGATCAACGTCAAATTTCAGACCCTGTTTTTTTTGCTCATCGCAGGAAATCAACTCCAAACCTTTGGCAAGCATTACTTTACGCAAATGAGCTGGATTCGGAGCTGATTCGACTCCCCGTTTTACTTGGCCTAATTTATCAATGGCAATATAAGAAAAGTCTACCATTAGTCCTCTGCTACCCGCATAACTTCTTCAATTGTGGTTTGGCCGGAAGCGATCTTGTTTAAACCATCATCAACCATTAAAATCATGCCGTCTTTTAAAGCTTGAAGCCGGATATCGCTTGAAGAGGCTTTACTGATAGTCAGCTGTCTTATTGCCTCGGTCACCAACAAAACTTCAAATATGCCAATTCTGCCTTTATAACCTTTTTGGCCACATTCTTCACAACCTTTTCCCCGATAAAATTTCTGTCTTAAGATTTTTTCGCCAAAGCGCCCTTTGAAAAAAACAAAGGTTTTTTCCTCCGGTCGGTATTCTTCGATGCAATTGGGGCAAATCCGGCGCACCAAACGTTGGGCAATAATAAGATTAACGGTCGAAGCCAGTAAAAATGGTTCAACACCCATATCAACAAAACGAGGAATGGCTCCGGCGGCATCATTGGTATGCAGGGTTGACAAAACCAGATGTCCGGTTAAAGCGGCATGAACGGCGATTTGAGCGGTTTCTTTGTCTCTAATCTCACCCACCATCATAATATCCGGATCATGGCGCAAGAGGGATCGCAGACCTGAAGCAAAAGTAAGACCGGTCTTGGGATTGATTTGAATTTGAGTGATCCGATGGATATCGTATTCGATTGGATCTTCAATGGTACAAATTTTGACTTCTATTTTATTTAGCATATTTAAAATGCTGTATAAGGTGCTTGTCTTGCCGCAACCAGTCGGACCGGTAACCAAAACCATACCATGCGGTCTTAGGATTTGCTCTTTAACCCACCTTAAGTTTTTGGCAGCTAAACCCAATTCTTCCAGACTTAAGGGTCGGTTTGATTCAAACAAAAGTCTCATTACCGCATTTTCACCGTAAAATCCGGGAACAATGGAAGTCCTCAAAGAAATCGATTCCTGACCAGTATTAAATTTAAAACGGCCATCCTGAGGGATGCGGTGTTCATCAATTTTAAGATTTGAAAGAATTTTTATCCGGGCGATCAAAGCCGGATGGATCGATTGGGGCAAGGTGATAATATCTTGCAGGACGCCGTCGATGCGCAAACGAACAATAACATTGTTTTCCATTATTTCAAGATGTACATCAGAGGCCTTCTCGCCTATCGCATATTCTAAAATCGTGTTTAGAATTTCAATAACCGGCAGCTCTTCGGCCACTTTGGCCAACTCTTTTTTCTTGACGACACCATCAGTTTTTTTTATATTTTCCGCAATTATTCTTTCAAATTCTTCTTTAATATTTCTCTTATACTGAGAAGCGGCCCGTCTAAAATCTGAAAGAGTAATATAATGAGGAACAACTTTAAGCCCGGTTTTTCTTCTGATAACTTCTTGCGCCTCAAGGTCTTTAGGATCCTGCATGGCCAAATACAAAAGATTGTTTTCCTTTTTAAACGGAATCATCTTATAAGTTTTAACCAAATTTTCCGGAACCAATCCCAAAACCTCAAGAGGAATAATTTTGTTGCCAATGTTAACATAGGGAACTTGAAGATATTCGGCAATCAGCTGACCTAAAACCGTTTCGCTAATCAAACCGCGGAAAAGAAGGATATCAGTTGTGGGCTTTTGAAGGTCTTGGCTGGTTTTGGCCGCGGCATCGAAATCTTTTTCGGAAACAAACCCCGATTTTAAAATAATCTGACGGAGAGTTTCGGGCAGGATTTGCATATTTCAAAATTAATCCGCCCGCTGGCGGAAAAAATTATTTCAGGTAACTTTCAATTTTTTCTACTACTTGCTGAGGGGTAGAATCGGCCTTGGTAATAAACTCTGATGCTCCCAAAGCTTTGGCTTGGCTAATTTCCTTTTCTCTACCCAAGTTGGAGTAAACTAAAACCGGAATCTTTTGCGTCCGCGGATCTTTTTTAAGCTGCTCCAGAACTTCTAGTCCGGAAACTTTGGGCATCATTAAATCAAGTAGGAGAACATCGGGAATTTCTTTTTTGGCAAGAAGTAAACCAACATTACCGTCTTCGGCAGTAAATACTTCATGACCGTCGCTTTCTAAACGAGTAGAAAAAACTTTGGCAATCAAAGAATCATCCTCAATGATAAGAATCTTTCCCATAACTTTATCATAACCTAAAAAGAACAAGTTTGGCAAGTTATTCTTCAACGTCATCCCCGAAATAAATTCGGGGCAGGCTCTGAACTTGCCTGCCCGCCTTTGGAGGGCCTGCCCGCCTTTGGAGGGCCTCAGGATCTACAAGAATATCTTTTAATAAAGAATAAAGAAGGATTCTGAAATAAACTCACTCGTAATACTCGTTCGTTTCCAAGGGGTTCCACCCCTTGGCGGTCTCTTTACTCCCTGACACCCCTGTCACCAGGGGTATTAAACCCCAGGTGACACCAAAGGGAAATCCCCTTTGGAAACCCCATTAAGAAAATTGTTCCCCAGGCGTGGAAGCCTGGGGTATATAATTTCTCAATAAATTCAGAATGACGGGGCTTGGGGAAAAGATGTTGAAATAAAACCTGTCCTTATGAATATCAGGATTCGTCATGCCTGCCTACGGCAGGCATGACGATTGGCTTGTTTATTCCCGATCTGCCAGTTGAGGGAGTTCCTGAAGCGGAATTACCAGTTTCGTCAAGAGGTGACCGCTCCAGGAACGGAATTTTCAAATTTTATTTGAGGGGAAGGGTAAAGTAGAAGGTACTGCCTTTATTGTCTTCTGACTTGAGCCAAATTTCTCCACCCATAGCTTCAATAAGGTTTTTACAAATGTAAAGGCCCAAACCAGTACCGCCTTTTTTCTTAGAAGCCTTGATACCGTCTACTTGTTCAAATTTCCTAAATAATTTTTGTTGATCTTGAGGTAGAATGCCCGGACCAGTATCTTCAACAGCTACAATGGCTACTTCTCCATGGCGCCAAGCAGTAACTGCCACTTGGCCAACTTCGGTAAATTTGATCGCATTACCGCAAAGGTTGATTATTATTTCTCTTAACTTCCCCTCGTCTGCCTGGACGATTAAGTTTTCTCGGGGTTCAAAAATAAGCTTTAGTTTTTTCTCCTCAGCTTGAGTTTTTATGGTTTCCAAGGCAGCGATAACCACTTCATTTAAATTCAAAGGTGCAATATTAAACTTTAACCTGCCGGCTTCTATCCGGGAAATATTTAAAAGGTTGTTGACCAAACGCAAAAGCCTGGTATTCTCGCTAAAAGCGCCTTCCAAAAATTCCCTGGTTTTCTCGCTTACTTTGCCGGCATAACCTTCCAAAACGGTAGATAAAGAACCGCCAATAGCGGTCAAGGGCGTTCTTAGTTCGTGGGAAGTCAGGGAAACAAATTCATCTTTCAAAGCGGAAACTTGTCTTAATCTCTTGTTGGTTTTTTCTAAAGCACTTGTGGCTTTTTTGACTTCTAATTTTAAGGTTTCGCTGAATTTCTGGATTTCTTGATAGGCTAAAGCATTCTCAATGGCCACAGCCAACTGCGGCGAAAAAATTTCTAATAATTCTACATCCTGGTTGGAGTAAATATCGCCGGAAAGTTTTTCTCCTAGGAGCAGCAAACCAATAATCCCTTCCTTAACTTTTAAAACATGAGAAAAATTAAAATTATTTTCCCGAAGAATTCTTTTTCTTCTTCCTTCAGGTAATTCATCAAAGATAACCGGCTGCACCGGAGTTTTTAATAAAACTCTAATTTCATCTTGCGGGAATTTCTTCTCTTCCGTTCCATTTTGATAAAAAAATTCATTCACTCTTCCTTTTTCCCATAAAACAATGGCTCCCCGTTTAATTTTTATTTCCTCTAACAATTCCTCTAAAACTCCTTTTGTTAGTTTCTCCAAAATCAAGGTTGAAGATAAAAGATTGGTTAATTTAGAAAGTAAATCTTCTGTTTCGTAACGGTCTTTAAAAAAGATTTTGTCAGTAATCTTTTCCAAAAAACGACGCAAGGGTTGAAAACCAAAAGCAATTATTAAAACCAAAACAACGTTAATAAAAATTTGGCCACTACTAGCCGCAATATTATAAAAAAAGCTGCTTAGACTAAAAATCGAAAAAACGTAAAAACCTGCAAGAGTAATTAGTAGAAGAAAATAAGAGACTGTCCGAGCAACTATTAAACGAATATCCATCAACCGATGTTTAACAATCGCATAGGTAATAAAAACGACTAAAATTAGATTAAAAAGCGGACCAAAAACAACAAAGGAGGTGAATTTTAATAAAACCACAAAAATGAAGTTGGTGATATTGGAAAAGCCAAAGGTAATTATTAAGCCCAAAAACACATATTTAATCTGTAGTTTTTCCAAGCCTCTTGCTTTCAAATATTTTCTAATGATGGTAATAAACCCAGCGATAACGGAAATAAAAAAATTAAACGCAAAAACTAAAATCGCAGGTCCGGGCGTTGGTTTTACTCCCTGTTCTAAGGAAACACTCACAAACATAAAAGGAGACATGGCTAATATCGCTGAAAGGCTAGTGGTAAACGTCAAAAAAATCAAGTATTTCTTTTTTACCGTCAGTTTATCTTTGGGAAAAGAATGCAGCAACAAAAATAAAGCCGGGCCCATAAAGCTGGTAATCAACATGACTACCCTTATCCAAAATAAAGTAATTTCTTCCGTGTCAGAATGCAGGGAAAAGTAATTAGTAAAAGTCCAGGAAGCTAAAATAAAAGTTAAAGCGGTAAAAAAAAGGTGGGTGGCGCTTTTCCGGTTTTTGAAAAAAATAAACAACCCTAAAATAACCAGGATTAATGAAGTAACAATATTAACTAGAAACTCTAAAAGCATCTACTTGTACATATTAAGTTATTCGAAATTTAAAATCAAGCGAAGATTACCTAAAGTGGTATCAGTCTAAATTCAAAATTTTTAAAATTATATAATTCTCTCCTGGAAGGAATTTGTTCTTCACCTAAAGCTATTTCCCGCAAGCGTATAGTTACTATACCAGACGCACATGCAATGGTGCTGGCCAACTGCGGGGGTGCGATTAATTCTGTGCCTATCCTTCCTAAAGCCTGAGCAAAATTAGCAGGCATTTCTTTTTTACCGGTAATCGCAGTGGCTACCGAAGCAAATGATTCCGGGGAAGGAAACGCAATTGCTTTCAAAACAGTTTTTGGGGCAACTGGAGCATTAAATATTGGCCTTTCTCTATTTAAATCATAGCGCTCAATATCAAGCAGAACAGTATCTCCCATGTCCGAAGCCATCAATAGAGGTATACCTAGCCTTCTGGCTGATAAGCGTGCCAGAATTTTCATTCTTAAATCATCCATTTCTTCAACAATTGCATCAATATCGCCAAACATTTGGCCAAAATTTTCCTGTCTGCTAACAATTTCGGCAATTTCATCCAAAACTGCTGTTATTGCCTCCTCTGGTAAGTAATCTATACTTTCAACAGTATTAAGGGCCTTTTGTAATAAGTATTCCTGTACCATATCAACACCTTGCGCATTTTTCGCTAAAGCTAAACCTTGGGAAGATAATTCTGCTTCAACATAAGGATTATGACCAAAAACCTGCTCTTTTGCCAAAACCGCTTTATTTTCCCCAATATCCCACCTTCCAGCTAGAATTCTATTTAAATTGGATTGCTCAAGACCATCAGGATCGCCGCCTATTATCCTTATCGGATCAGCTTCTTGTTGCCAACGGTATAAACTTGAGGAACCAACACTCAAGCCTAAAAAACAAACATTGAATTGACGTAACCTTTCTTGTTCTTCGGGGCTAATCAAACCTCTATTGCTTGCTGTCCTTAATATTTTATCAAGCTCTGGACCGACACTCCTAAGTAAAACTCTTTCTTTTGGGTAATAGAAAGCAACGCCAAAATTAGCTGGTTGATCACCTAATGTTTCTGTTCTGAAAGCTGCTAATTGGGCTAAAACTTCTGGTTCTCTTCTTTTGTATCGAGAAATTAAACTGGGATGTTGGATTAAAAAAAGTCTTTCTAATTGGGAATCAACTGTATCTAATACATGAATTTGTCGAGGAGAAGAAACCTTCCCTTCCTTATCTCTTTCTGCCCAAAATAACATTTTAGAAGGTGCCCCTTCAATTACAACTTCTGTTTCATAAAGATGAGATAGTAAAAGCTCAACAGACAAAGGGTCTGATAAATCAAAACAACATACTTGAGTTGGCCTTTCGTTTGGCCTAACTTTTTCGTCTGTCAATAATTGTTCTAATTCTGGAGTTGGCATAAAAATGAATATTTTGGGCAGGAAAAATAATTAGAGGATTTTATACTCCATAATAATAAAGTTTTGGTGGTGACGAAGGTTTTCCATTATTGTTATATTCTGGAAACAGAACAGGTAAAAAATAACGTGGGTGTTTCCCGAAAATTTCTCTTGCGGGATGGTTCCCCCAATTTAAATAAGCGCCAGAAATCTCTTGGACTTTAATCCCGGATTCTTCAACAAAACCTTTCACATGGCCTAAAATAACGTATATTGATCCAGCAAATCCCTCTGCTTGCGCTAACCTCATTACCTCCTCGTATAATTTTCTTTGAAGAATCAAACCCCTTTGCTTGTCTACTCGCGGATCCAATGCAAAATGGCCGACTTCGGCAAATCTTGTTTTAGTTGGATCTGGCCATTCGTGACCTGTCATTAAAGTCATGGCATCAATAGCGGGTTTGTAAGGAGGTACCCAGCTCTTTACTACCCTCAAAGCAGCTAAAGGAATACTCTCTGCTTGAGCAACTATATAGGTTGTCTTGCCATAAGTTTGATCAAATTGATCTGGCTGCCAAGGTACAGGTACACCTTTATCGTCATTACCTTTACCATCACTTGTATATCGCGTAAAAGCTCTTCCAATTATTGGCCTGACTTGATCAGCTATATAAGCATCTGTGCCATCATATCGTATAACCTGTGCCTTATCAGCTTCGCATCTCACTTGCCATTCTAAAGCAGTAGGGTCTGGTGCCCTTAACGACATAGGTCTAGTTGGAGCTAATTGATCGGGTACTCTTTCTTGAACCATTTTTTTTATCTAAAAAATAAAAAATCTTTAGAGAAGATTTTAGCAGAAATAACCTATAATTGCAAACTATGAAAACTAGATTGCAAGGTATTAGAAAGATCCTGAAACCCTCCAAAGGCGGGCAGGCCCTCCAAAGGCGGGCAGGCAAGTTTAGGATGACGGTTTTGGAATGAGTTCTAGAAAAAAAACTCTATCTAAGAGCAGTTTTAAAAACGTCGTTTAAGGAGTTGACAAAGGAAAACTTGAAAGCCTTTTTGATTTTTTCCGGAACCTTAACCAAATCTTTCTTGTTGTCTTTAGGTAAAATTATCTGTCTTAGTCCGGCTTGGTGGGCGGCAATGACTTTTTCTTTAAGCCCGCCTATAGCTAAAACCCTGCCCCTTAAAGTTATTTCTCCTGTCATGCCTACTGCTCTTTTGACTTTTCTTTTGGTTAAGGCCGAAGCCAAAGCGGTCGCAATTGCCACACCGGCTGAAGGCCCGTCTTTAGGCACGGCGCCTTCAGGCACGTGAACATGAATATCAAGTTTTTGCGTACTATCTTTTCCTATACCCAATTTTTCCCAATGGCTGCGGATATAAGAAAGGGCGGCTTTGCATGACTCCCGCATCACCTCACCTAACTGACCGGTCAAAATCAGTCTGCCTTTACCGGGCATAAGCGCTACCTCAATAAACAAAATCTCGCCACCGGATTGGGTCCAGGCCAAACCAGTAACCACGCCTACAACGTCTTTTTTCTCCGCAATGGTTTTGCTGAATTTGGTTGGACCTAAATAACCATCTAAATCTTTTAAACCAACTTTTACTTTCTTTTTCTTTCCTTGGGCGATTTTGGTGGCTACTTTTCTCATTATTTTAGAACTCTCTCTTTCCAAATTACGCACTCCGGCTTCACGGGTATAACGCTCGATAATCCTTTCCAAAACCGTGTCCTCAATCTTAATTTGAGTTTTTTTCAGACCGTTGGCCAATAAATTTTTATCTATCAAAAACCTTTTAGCAATGTTAAACTTCTCATCAAAGGTATAACCGGAAAATCTGATGACCTCCAACCTGTCTTGCAAAGCCGGCGGAATGGTGTCCAAAACATTGGCCGTGGTAATAAACATTACTTCGGAAAGGTCAAAAGCAACCTCTAAATAGTGGTCAGAAAACTCCGAGTTTTGTTCCGGATCCAAAGCTTCTAGTAAAGCAGACGAAGGGTCTCCCCGAAAATCAACTCCTAATTTATCTATCTCGTCCAGCATAAAAACCGGATTTTTGGTACCGGCATTCTTAATCCCTTGAATTATCCGGCCGGGTAAAGCGCCCACATAAGTCCGGCGGTGACCGCGAATTTCCGCTTCGTCACGGATACCACCCAGGCTGATTTTGACAAACTTTCTCCCCAGTGCCCGGGCAATTGACCGACCAATAGAAGTCTTACCCACACCAGGCGGACCAACAAAACAAAGAATCGTCGGCCCCACCATTTTTTCTTGTTTTTTGATTTTTTTATTTTTATGCGCTATTTTTTTAAGTTTCATCACCGCCAGATACTCCAAAACCCTCTCTTTAACTTCATCCAAACCATAATGGTCATTTTCCAGTATTTTTTTTGCATTTTCGATAGAAACATTGTTGGCCGTTTTCACACTCCAAGGCATATCGATCAACCAGTCAAGATAGGTTCTGATATAACCGGACTCGGGGTTATAGATATGCATTTTAGCCAAACGGTCAAGTTCTTTTAAGGCTTTCTTTTCTATCTCGTCAGGCATTTTAGCCAGCTTGATTTTTTCCTTGAGCTCTATTATCTCCTTGTCTTCCTCTTCTTCACCCAACTCTTTTTGGATCGTTTTCATTCTTTCCCTTAAAACTGTTTCCCGCATTGATTTGTCGAATTTTTTCTGAGTCTTAAGTTTGATCGAGTTTTCTATCTCCAATACTTTTATCTCACGGGAAAGATAATTATCCACTCTCTGAAGTCTTTTTTTTACCTCCGCTACCTCCAGCAAACGTTGTTTTTCTGAATCTTTAATGTCTAAAAGTGAAGTTATCTGGTCAGCTAATTCCTGCGGAGAAACCCCGGACATCAACCTCATAAAAACCAAGAAATCAATCGGTTTGCCCATATTGACTGCTTTTTTAAGTACTTCGGAAATATGCTTTGTTAAGGCAGTTATTTCATCCGAAGCCTCAGTAATCTCCGGAATCTCGGAGATAGTAGCCAGCAAAAATGGGGACTTGGAACGGATGTCTTCAATCCTCACCCGGGCAATACCTTTAACTAAAGCATTGATTTCATCATCTGTCTTTAAGGTTCTTTGAATAGTACAAAGAGTACCGACCCGATAAAGATCATCTATGGTCGGGTCAGCGGTGGACGGATTTTTTTGGGTAACAAAACAAATAAGACGGTTGGAACTGAAAGCGGCGTTAATTGCCGCTGTTGATTTTTCCCTGCCAAAAGTAAGAATGGCTTCTGTGTGGGGAAGAACTACTCCTGTTCGTAAAGGAACTAAAGGAGCGACTTTGGTATCGCTCGCTCTTCTGGAATCTCTTAATAAAATAGCCATATTAGCAATCTAACATAGAAAGTGCTAAAAGTCAATTACTCCAAAGGCGCGGCGCCGTGAACTAATACCCGGGTTCCGGGTGACGAGCTTGTCGGATAAACTATCCATTGATCTTGGGGCACTAAAGGGGCGGTCCAATAAAAAAGTTTTTCCGCGTCCGGAGTGTACATATTAATACAACCATGACTCATCGGGTGACCAAAGTTATTGTGCCAATAAGTGCCATGGATACCGTAGCCGGAAAAAAAGTATTGCGTATAGGGAACATTGGGCAGGTAATAATAAGTATTGTTTGTTTGGGATCCGCCGTGCATCAGCGTATATTTTAACTTGGCCCAAATCCTAAAGTCACCGGCCGGCGTCCGGCCCCATTTACCGGAAGAGATGGGAAATTCCCAAAGAACCTCCTCACCCTGATGTGCATAAAGCCGTTGTTTGGTCAAGTTGATCTCAATCCACTTTTCCTCATTGGTGGCAGCCAAAACCCGTTCATCAGCAAGAAATAACGGATCCGATAAAACATAGGCTAAGGGTTCCACCGGCTGGTTTAAGAAAAAAGCCATTCCTTCACCCGGTTTAAATTCGCCGTCGGTAATATTGGCCGTTAATTCAACTTGTGGCCGGGAAGGACCGGAAAATAAAGTAAAACCCACGATCATCAGAACAGAAATAACCAAAACCAGAACAGGGAAAAATAGGGTAAAAAATTTTAGAATAGGTAAACTGCTTTTATTCTTAGCCATTGGTTTCATTCTATCATGAAAAACCTTTTTGACTATCAAGCAAAATCGTTACCGGACCATCATTGACCAACTCTACATCCATTTTTTTGCGAAATACACCGGACATAACTTTAAAACCCAAAGATCTCAGTTTCTCAATAAACAAGTTGTAAAGCTTTTCCCCTTTTTCCGCCGGAGCCGCCATGATAAAGCTGGGCCGATTGCCGGAACGTAAGTCCGCACACAAGGTAAATTGGGAAACAACCAGTATTTCTCCGCCTACCTGTTTTAAGGATAAATTCATTTTGGCCTTTTCATCAGCCATGATCCGCAGACAACTTATTTTTTTGGCTAACCAATCGACATCGGTCTCAGTGTCAGTTCCGACGACTCCCAAAAAAACAAGGAAACCAGAACCAATCCGGCTGACAATTTTGTTTTCTACTGAAACCTGGGCTTTTTTTACTCGTTGAACAACGGCTTTCATCAAAAGGCTGAACAAAGGCTTTGTAATACCTGTTTGGGATTTTCCGCTTTAACAAAACCAGAGGATAAAACCACTCCTTTAATCCCCAACTTCAAACTATTGAAAACGTCTTCCCGGGTTTTAATGCCGGCGCCAATTAAAGGAGTGGCTTTAATCAAACCAATAAATTCTCTTATCAACTCATGATTTTCCGGCAGTTGAACCATAGCCTGACCACCGCTAATCAGACTCGGCTCTTCCAAAGCCATATAAGTTGGCTTAAATTGATCGGCTTTAAGAGCGATTTTAGTGTCTTTAACAAAAACCAGAGTCTCAAGCTCTTGCTCTTTGGCCAGATCAATGCTGAAACCCAAATCAGCAAAGCTAAAAAAATTATGTTCGGAGTGATTAAGAAAAACTCCGGAAGCACCCGCTTTTTTCAAAGCTAAAGCGGTGACCGCGCCGGTATGCCGACCAGGGCTGGCCGGATCGCAATGTTGAGCAAAAATGGGAATTTTAATTTGCTGAGCCACCCGAAAAATATCCGTTGGTTGCAAAGCAATGGCAATTTTAACTCCGGTTTCCAAAGCTACCTCTTGGCAAATAGAGGCTAAACTAACTGCTCCCTCACCCGTAGCTTTGGGGTAGGTTTTGAAATTTAAAATAATCATCGACAGGCTAAAACAAAATCAGAGCTCTTTATCTATAGCTTCAAGGTCAGCTTCGACTTCGGGATCATCCATTTCTTCAAGTTCTTGCTCGATTTCCTCCAAAGACATATCTGTAGGCTCTTTTTTTGCCTCTTCTCCAACCTCTTCTTGTTCTACTCCCTTATTTTGAACTTGTTCCTTCAGCTCACTTATTTTAGCGGTGCAACCGGTCAAGACTAAAGCTAAAAAGGAAATTAAAATAATTTTAGTCAACATTTTCGCCTCCTTGCTCCTGAAGTCCTTTTTGGACTTTTAGTAAACTTACTGCCTCATGCAGGGCCTCACGGGTAAGTTTAAGGTCATCTTTCACCTGTTCAACTGAATCCTTAAGTTCATTAAAAGCAGCCTTTGGGTCTTCAGCTTCTAAAAGATCGGTTAGTTTGCTTTTAACTGTTTCAAGGTCGGTTTGTGCTAATTCCAGATTAGTTTTGGCTTCAACGATTTTGCTTTCCGCTTCTGTAACATCCGCTCCCTTTTCCCTGAATTTGGCGCACATTTCCTCTAATCTGGTTATGTGTTTTTGCAAACGATCAATTCTTTTTTGCAAACGGTCGATAATTTTTTGGGTAATATTTGTTACCCTTTCCCTCACTTTTTCCGTATGCCTGGTTTGGATTGCCTGTTTTTTTTCTTCAAGGTTTTGGGTCCTGGTTTGTATTTTTTCTTGAATTCTTTGCCTTAAGGATACCGGAAAAGCCTGTGGCTGAGCCGGCTTAGTAACTTCATTCTGAGCAAAAACTAAACTAACCGACGCAAAAAAGATAAAAAAGGAAAAAAGCAAGTAAAGCAGTTTAATTTTCATAGGTTCCTCATCTTTCTTTTTAATAATGAACGACTACTCTTGTTCCTACGGAAACGCGGTCAAAAACAAATTGGGCTTCTTCATTGCGCATGTTAACACAACCATGCGACATCGGGTGGCCAAAGTTATTGTGCCAATAACAGCCGTGAATACCATAGCCTCGGTAAAAATACATTGTCCAAGGAACACCGGGTAAATTATACCCGGGACCTCTCATAGTTGTTGAAGCAAGTTTAATCCAGATATTGTAAGTTCCGGTCGGAGTCGGCGTCCAAGGCATACCTGTAGAAACTAAAAAACAATTGGTACCGCCAGGATGGAATAAACACAAAGTTTGGCTTGATAAATTAATATCAATCCAGGTATTGGGATCAGCAGCCAAAACTTTTTCATCTTTTTCAAAACCTGCCTCTGAAAGCGGAGGTGTTACTTTTAACTTTTTGGAATTCCAAACTACTTTATCTTGAGCTTCGTCATACCTACCCCTTCTATCTCTTATCTCTCCCACGTACTCCTGAGAATTTAACTTAAGATAATCCAAGTAGGGATAAATATACTTGTCCCTAAAACCTAAAAAAACAAAAACTAAAGTTAAAAAAACAATAGAAACTATTGACGCTAGTTTACTCTTTTTTGCACGTTTCATAAGATTATCTAACCACAAAATTTTAAGCTTTGTCAAAGTCAGTTGATGGTAACCTGAGCTAAACTACTGTCAAGTGGCTTTAAGAAATTGGTCTTGTCCTGACTCCAGGTTAACCAAACAGAATAAGCACCGGGTGTGACAAACATCATTGAATTGGAAATATCAATCTCTTGACCCGGATCCAAATTAAAGCCGTTGGGGCCATTAGTGCACCCAAAAGTGACTCCGCCGGAATGATTAAAACAAAGGTGAGTAAGGTGTTTCTTCTTGGAGCCGATATTTTTTATCCTGGCGGAAAAATTTACTTGCTCACCGGTCTCCGCTTTTTGTTTGTCAGCGGTAATCCCTCTGACTTCTTTAATCGTCAGCTTCGTGTCTGAAACTGCAGCGTCCTTTGAATTTAGACCTGAACCATCAGCGCTGGGAGTTGACTCCTGCCAGCTGTTTTTTGCTGCTTGCCGGACTGCTTCGGTTTCCAAAGACTCATCAGTAGCTGGTTCAATTTTTACCTTTGACTGGGGCAAAGCTCTGGCAACAACCAAACCAGCAGTAAAAGTAAGAATTAAGGCCAGAAATTTTAACAAAGGTTCTCTACTCATTTAGTCGAATTTTAAACTACCAAAAAACTTCTTTATTATCAAGTCTCCAGTGCTTTTATGCTAACAGGTTTAAAAAACTTGGTCAAATGAGATTTCCTCGAAGGCAACGCTTTAGGAAACCCGACCCACTTTTACAATTTGATGCTTGTACTGAGCAGTTCGATAAACTCACTGTAAACTTGTCGGAGTACTGGCGATTGAAATTTATTAAAAGTAGATCCTTCTATCGGGAGAGTAAGGTCAGGGGATCAAAAGGTTATCTTATTTATTAAATAGCTTTTTAATTAACTGTTTTATGTTGTCTATTATTCGCGTCAAAAATGCTTTAAGGCCAATTCTTTGTTCAACATTTATTGTTTCATTTAACTCAGCTGTCGGGGTACTTGAAGGTTCAGATTTTATAACTTCTTCTCTTGGTGTTAGTACTGAAGGAGTTAAAGTATTTACAGGCACTGCATTAACGTTGTCATTACTATCTACAGAAACAGGTTTAGCCGGATTGCATTGGCGTTCGATTTGGGCACGAGCTTTTTCTAGTACTTCTGGCGCAGGTACTGGTGTTTTGGTACCATTCATCCATCCTTCATAGGCTTCTTTAATACGCTTGCAAGCATCCAAACAACGTTGATAGTTATTTGGATCTGTACAATCTAAGATTCCACCACTAGCAGCCCTTGTCTTCTCTGGGAAAACTAAATAAATTGATAAAACAAAGGCAAGAATTAAGGCCAGAAATTTTAATAACAATGCTCTATCCATCTAGTCAAACTCTAGGCTGTTAAGAATTTTATCAAATACTTCAAGATATTTTTCGTGAGTCTCCTGATAAGCCATGGCCATATAAGTAAATTTGTAAAACTTGTCTTTGTGGCTAAAAATTACCATGGTTGCCAGACCGGAAGAAGGCGCCGCACCTTCGGAAAACCTGACGCCTTTAACACCGTCCTCTTCTACTTCCTTAAGGTTTGCCTCCTCTTCCTTACGAGAACCTTCTCCAAACTGTTTAAGGCGGTATTCTTTGGCAGTCAAACCATCAGGATTGTTTTCAATGCTAATGCCTATCTGGTACGAAGGCGTCATTTCCGCTTCGTAAACAAGCACCTTTTCCTGAGTGAAATCTTCTTTTCTCAGCTCTATAGCAAACATTTCCGGCGTATCGAAAATAATGGAAAACAACCAATCTGTCGGATAACGGAAATTAAAACCTCTATCTTTGTTTTTATAAGTATCCCATTCAGGACGTTTTGGTGTTGAAGGCGCCTTCTGCTGATAGGGGTTTTTAGCGGCTTGCTTTTTG
>DATKWX010000001.1:0-4696 GCA_035529355.1 Bathyarchaeia archaeon | reverse complement strand
TTTTGGCACGCTGGCCAATATGGGTGTGCGAAAAGACTTAACCCCGATTAAAAAAATCGTTGATGCTAAGGGCAAAGTCATCCAAGACATTGAAAAACCACGCAGTCTTTGGGCCCAGATGGCCCAGCAAGCCTATGCTTCTGATAAAGACGAGGTAGAAGGCGGCAAATCGGTTTTATCCTCTTTCACCGCTTGGCAGTTGATAGATATTTTAAAAGACAAGTTTGCCCGGGCCGGCGAATTTGGCCTTAACACGCCTTTAAGAATAAGTATTAATGGCGAAGACCGGGAGGTTTTTGTCAAAACCGGCACCTCCAATGAATTTAAAGACAACTGGACCGATGGCTGTTCTCCTGATTTGTGTGTCTTAAGCTGGGTGGGAAATAATGACGGTCAGCCAATGTATAAAATCGCGTCCGGTATTACCGGCGCCGCTCCTATTTGGAATGAAATTATGACTAATTTGTTAAAAAACCAGTCGGCAACCCAATTTCCGGTTCCCGAAGGAATGATTGAGGTGGAAATTTGTGCCAGCAACGGTCTGCTACCCTGCTCCGGCTGTCCGCAAACCAAAAAAGCCTGGTTTGTCCCCGGCACGGAACCAACTAAAAAATGCTACTTTCCCTCACCGGCCGACTGCCAGGCCAGAAAGAAAAAAATGGAAGAAGAAGGTAAACCCGCAGAAGAAATTGTCAAAGCTTTAGCCAATTGTCCTCTAGCCGCTCCTTCAGCGAATCCTAACCCATGAACCGCATGTCAAGGCCGGGCCTTTACATACTTGATTTAGAAGAAAAACAAATGGTAGGATAAAAGAAGTTATGACTGACTATCAAAACAACTTAAACCCTGCTCAAACGCCATTTAACACGATCCCAACTATCCCTTCTCCTTTAGCTCAACCACCTCTTGTTCCAACTCCACCTCAAGTACTAAATATTCAACAACAAGGGTTCACCCAACAACCGCTTGAGGAACATTTCAGCTGGAAGGCCTGGGTTAAGTTTTTGTATATCATTCTTTTTATCGCCGCTACCTTAGGCGCCGCCTATTTTTTAGGCCAAAAAGTCTTGACTAAATCAGGAGGCAAGATTGAAGGAGATGTTTTAGTTCAAACCCGCTATCAACCGGTTTTGTGGAAGGATTTTGGCGAAGTGTTTGAGCCGATGATTAAAATTCCCCTTTATTATCCTTCGGAGGGTTATGTCCAAAAAGAATTCTTGCTTGATTCCGGCGCCCTGGTTTCTTCTTTGCCTCGAGAAGAAGCGAAAAAAATGGGTCTTTCCTTGGCCAAACTGCCCCGCTCTACTTTTGGCGGGTTTGGCAATACTACCTCTTTCGCCTACCGGAGTGAAGTTAAACTAAAATTAGGTGAGCAGGAAGTAGTAGTTCCCGCTGTTTTTACAGAGGCCGCCGGCACCAAACCAATCTTGGGCCGGTCTGGTTTTTTTGAACGCTATAATATATACTTTAATTCAACTATAGAAAGAATTGAGATTAGAAAATAAAACTATGTCTTTTTTAAGAACTTTAGAGCGAACTTCTTTCAAAAAAATTATCGCGATTACTTTTCTGGTCGGGGTCGGTTTGGCCATGCCTGTAACTGTCTGGGTTAGCCAGCAGCAAACAAAGCTTGCCTCAAAAGCAATGTTCGAAAAACCGGAAATAATCAAACCCATAAAAAAATACGGCTCCCCCTCCCAAAACGAGCCGCGAATTGACTTGGTCTGGCCTTTTTTGGGTAAAGAAGGCGATGCTGTCCTGATTGAAGGTGAAAACTTTGGCGACAATCCCCAAGACAGACAACTTAAATTAGCGAACAAGGTCATCTCTGAAGAGAATATTAACCAATGGACACCTCAGTTAATTGAATTTATCCTGCCTCCAGGTGCAACCTCCGGAACAGTCAGCTTTAAAGTCGCCGGTAAAGATGCCTCTTGGCCTTATTGGTTTACAGTTTATAATCTTCAAACCAAAACTCAGGTAACGGAAAACAATGACGTGGTCAGAGTGCTAAATGCGCCTCCTAATACTAAAATTGAGATTATTTTCAGCACCAAAGAGCGCTTGGAAACAACAGAAGTTGCCAGTTTCAATGTTCCTTCGGATAGAACCATTATGTCTGTTGAAGTAAAAGACAAGCAAGGAAACCATCTTCCCTTCTTTGTTGAACCAGAAGAATTCAACTTTTGATAAACCTATCAAACTTCATCTTAAGATATCAGTTTGTTTTTTTTGAATTGATATAAAAAGCGAGCGCTAAAAACACCTGGCTGCATTTTTCTTGCGGCCAATCAGGTGGAAGAAGCTTTTTAGGCAAGCCCGGGTCTTTCTCCAACAGGCTAAAGTAATCATTTAATATGAGGAAAAATTGCTTTTCTTCCTGATTTGTCAGTCTCTTTTTGTCTTTAAGTTTTCTTAGCAGTTTTTTTTGCCTAGTGATAAGATTTTGGTAGTTTACTAGGACCTGATCAAGCGACCATATCTCTTTTGCTAATTGTTCGTCATCCCCTAGAAGCAGCCTTCTTGACTCAATTACCGCAATCTTTGCGGAAAAATCTTCTCCCAGAAGAAGATGCTTTAATTGTGCGGAGATTGGCAGAGGCGTCAGGTAAACACCTCTGTTAAGTTTTTTAAAACCTAATCTCTTCAAAGCCAGACGCAGTTTTCTTAGTTTCCCTAATTTTTCTTTTTGCTTTTTAAACTTTGAGTTTATTATCACCAACCGCCAAATTCTGTCCCAAACCTTTTTTTGACCAAGACTTTGAGGAAAAAAAGAAAGCAGCTTTTCCCGGCCCCGGCTGGTCAGACGAAAAAAAGGAACGTTATTGCGGATGATTTTATCGACTTCTCCGCTACGCACCAATTGTAAAATCGCATCGCGAACAGAACTTTTCTTAAATTGGAACAAGCGCGGATACAAAAAAGAATAAGGATAATAAGCAAAACCTTCGTTGAGTTTAAAAAAATCAATCTCCGAAGCTAAACAAAAAATAATTTTTCTTTTCAAAAGCTTCATCTTTATTCTCCTCGCTTGGAACTGAAACTCCTCCACGATATCCTTGCTGTTGTTGCATTAATATGTCGCTTAAAACATTAAAACACAACAATAGCCTTAGTGTCAAGAGGTTATTTATCCACACCTAATAGAGAAAATTGGGGAAAAATAAAAATTTTGGAACCGGAAATCTTAATCTTAATATTATATATTTCTATACTCTTTGATATACTTTGAATGTATCATTTCTTTTCGTGAAAAAGATGTGAAAATTAGCAACCCAATGATTTGAACTGCCAAACTACCTCATATAAAGGTTTTTTTTATTAAAAATTTTTCTCTTGTTGACGTTAAATTCCAAGTCCTCTTATTATTGTTATAGCCTGAACAAACCCTAACAAAACTTGTCTAATTTTTGTAATATCCAGGCTAAAATAGAAAAATGGAAAATTTGCTTAAACAATACAAAACCTATCTGGAACTTAAAAAACTAAGTTCAGCTTCCCAGAGAAACTATTTTTCTGACGTTAAAAAATTTTTAACTTGGCTGCAGGAAAAAACCGGAGCATCCGAAGCTACCCTAGCTGATCAAATCGACGCGGAAGCTTTGGACCAATACAAAGTTTATCTTACCCAAAAGCGCGTCTCCGGCAATACTATTAACCGCCAATTTGCCAGCCTCCGTTCTTTAGGCGAATTTTTGAAAAAAGAAAATCTGCTCATGGTCAACCCTGCTTACAAGTTGGAAAACATCCCCCATGAACAGGTAGTTAAAGAGAATCCACTTTTGGAAACGCAAAGAAAAATCGGCCAGCTTTATCACGAAAATAAAAAAACCTTGATAATCGCTATTATTATTTTGATCGTCTTACTCTTAGGTTTAGGGCTGGGTATTTATTTTTATGTTAGGTCAAATCGAAGAAAAGCCCGGGAAGAGGAAGCCTTTTTGCAAAAACTTGAAGAAGGCATTCCCCTGCCCGGAACCAAAAAACCAGGCTCTGATGAAGATAAAGAGGGAGAACAGTATTACACTGGTCCGGAAACAGGTGAAAAGATAGTGATTGATACAGAAGGTATGTGTGAGTATTGCTTGAATGCTCGCGCTTTACAAGGCCACACTCCCTCTGCCTCAGCCTCTGCCGGCAAGGTACCGGTTATTACCAACACCGGGGATCTGGTTTTGGCAGATAACAGCCCCATGCTTTACTCAACTTCCGGCACTTTCGGGATAGGCGGCCAGGCTTTATCTTTGTTTACAGATACAGGCACTGACGGTGATATTACCTTGGCACCTGACGGTAACGGAGCGCTAAATGTTCATTTAAGCGGCGCTTCAGGGAATCATTTCCAGATAACCAATGCCAATATCCAAAGCGGCGCTTTAATAAATGCTTACGCCGGTAACAGCATCCCCGGTTTTGATCTGCTAAGACTATCTTCAGGCACCAATGAAGTTGACCGTTTTATTATTGGTACTGAAGGCGACATGTTTTTGTCCCGCAACGCCACTATTTCCGGCAGCCTCCAAGCCAGCTCAGCTACAATTAAAGGCTGGTTAACGGATTTGTTTAAAGTGGAAACTTCCTCCGGTTCAGCCCTGTTCAAGGTTAAAAATAGCGGCCTTGTTGAAATTAGCCAATACTTATCTCATTTGGGAGATAGCGATACTTATCTTAATTTTGAAGACGACAGTCTGAAGAT